>JACPAJ010000117.1:0-14321 GCA_016180865.1 Deltaproteobacteria bacterium | reverse complement strand
TCGATGTCGCCGGAGTCGGATCTAATAGAAATCCGCAAACGCGGTGATGGCATGACATTTAAGCCTAATGCTGGATTTACGGCTTTTGACATCTCATGCGATGAAAGCGGAAACAGATGCGGAGTTGATGAAGTGCAAAAATTTCTCACAGCCGGCTGCAGTCCTGTTGAAGGGGGTTCAAGGATCGTAGATTCATATACCATTTACAATACCGGCGATGCTTATGCCGTTTCGCCGGATTCTGCTGAAGATGCGCTGGCCGTTGAAGACGTCGGAACACCTCCCGCAGGCGATGCTCCCGTTGGCGCAGATCATGTTGCGGTCGATGGTTTTACTTCCGCCGATGGGGCTTTGGAAGGCGATGTTGGAATAGATGAATATACGCCCATCGACACGCCACCAGCGCCTATTGACTCCGTTGTTAACCAAGAGCTCGAGCTGCTGGAATTTCAAAAGAAAAAAACGATCGCGGTCCCGAAAGATCAGGAAGCCGATTGCCAATTTGATTTGCAGCCGGAAGCTTGGACGATTACAGCCCTGCAGCAGGGCGAAAGCCAGCTTGTCGGAGAATTCCCCGCTTCGATATTCATGTCCGAAGGCGACGATATAATCGCAACGGTTTGGAATGACAGCGACGATAAATATGATGTAACAATGTCGAGTTTTACAGATACGGACGATGGATCGGTCATGTGGCAGCTAACCGGCCTCCCATATGATGACGCTCTTTTATCGGGCGCTTATCAGATATTGGATGGAGCCGTTGAATCGGCTAAATTTTATATTGCGGGCAAATGGGAAATGAACTCCACATCATGCAATATAAAATATGAAGCCGTACTTGTGACAGGAGGCATGCAATGAAAAAGACAGCAATTCTAACATTTATTCTAACGCTTTTGGCCATGCCGGCTCTTGCCGATGATGTCTGTGAAGTGACAAAAGGCGGTTCAAAAGTTAGCGGCGATGGGCCAGGAACCTTACCCTACGCGGCATTCATGTGTGACGACACCATCACATTCAGCGGCGTAACAACCGTTACGCTGAAACAGGCGATATATCTTAACTCCAGCGCAACGCTTGACGGAAATAACAAGGTAACGATCAAAAGCAACGGGTTCAACGGAGCTCTTATTAATATCGCGGACGACGATGTGACAATCAAGAACATTACGCTTGATCATAAATCGACAATCTCCAAAGCCACAAACTGCGTTAAAATAACCGGCTTTGCAAATACGGTTTCCAACACAACTTTTAAATCGTGCACAACCGGCGTTTTTGTATCGGGGATTTCCGCGGGCAATAAGATAAGCCAAAATACGTTCATGAATGCGACAAAGCCTATTTCGATTGACGGAGAGGCGAACGGCGGCATTAAAACACCCGAGCTCTTTGGCGGAGTATATTATAATGACGCTTCATGGAAGCTTTATGGAGGCAATGCCCCCAATAAAGCCGCAGATGTGGAAATATATAAATTGTCCGAATCGGACGGAAAGCTTTCGTACATTAAGACCATCGATGCAACTTCCGATGACGTTCAAATTGACGGCTCCGATTTTGATTTAATCATAAACTGGGCTGAAACACTGCCGTCCGACACATTGCGTTTAATTTTAACCGATGATGCAAACGACACATCCGAATTCTCTGAAATTCTCACAGCGTCAGATGCCGGAGATTTTCTCCCCGAAGAATTGGCCTCCTGCGCTGGATCGGACTGGTTCTGGGAAGCAAATTTCGCAGGAAACAGCGACGGCGATGGACTTGCAAACGGCGCCGAGGATATAAACCGCAACTGCGCTGTGGATGCCGGCGAAACCGCCCCCTTAAGCGACGATTCCGATTTTGACGGAGTCATCGATTCGGAAGATAATTGCCCGCTAATATCAAATAACACCCAGTCGGATATCGACAGCGACGGAGTTGGAAACGCCTGTGAGGCGGCTACGCCCGAAAACGGCGGAGGAGATGCCGGCATGGATGATTACGACAGCGACGGCATTGAAGACGCAGCCGATAACTGCCCGACGCTTGCAAACGCCGATCAGCTTGATGATGACTCAGACGGAACAGGAAATGCCTGCGAACCGGCTGTAGAAGAAAAAGGTCCGGATAAAGTTCCCGAGCCCAACCCAGCTCCAATTCCTCCACCCGAACCAAAACCTGTAAAATCAGATTCAGGCTGCACGCTTATTAAAGAATCAAATGGCGGCGCAAATATTTGGCTAGTTTTCATGATGATTTTGCCGCTTGGGATCCCCGCCTTCGCGGGGATGACATATCGAAAAGGAAAGGAGACCCATTATGGCAGGCGATAGCAAATATTCCGTATTTCCGGTAAAAGCGCCTCCGCTTTACACGCCGCTGAACCCGCTGCCGACGGCCAATTTTACGCCGGATGTCAGAAAGGGCATAGACTTGAAAGTGGGCGCTGATTTTTTCGCGGCGCCGTTTGATTTTATCGAACAGACCGGCGAGTTCCCAGGCTTTTCAGAAGGCTCTATTTACGGAAACGTCAGCCGGCAGGATGGATCGGCAAGATTTGGCTTTTTCTCTAACATGACAAGCTCCTATCTTTTTCCAACAGATGTTTATCACGCTTCCCTTGAACCAACGGAACGCGAACTGAGCACCAGATCACAGACTGCGTTTGGCATCAGTTTCTCAAAATTAACAAGCGAAAGCCCTCTTTCAAACACAAAAAAGCTGGATTCCGAACTCAGATCGGTATTGGGAAAATTGCTTGAACTTCATAATTATTACGGGGCAAGAACGATTTATAATGAAATTGCGGCTCTTATCGGCGACCCTGCAAAAGTCAGCGAAGAAGCTTTCGTAAGCGCTTGCAAAGCATATACCGCGGATGACAACAATAAAAAAGAAACGATGCAAGATAAAATATATTCTCTTGTAGATTACCTCCCTGAAAATGCACGGCTTATAGCAGACATGCTGACTTCATACTCCAGAGGCACAGATGAGGATTATCGAGCCCTTTTTGCCAATTTTTCCACATTAGGAAATCTTCTTGACCTATATGCGCTGCCGGAGCTGCCTTCATATGAAAAGATGATCCGGAATATCGCAAAAGAGCTGGGACTTTCGGATAAAGGCGAAGTTGAAACTGTTTCAAAAAGGATAGACGCTCATCTGGAATGGTACTATCAGCAAGATCCTTCATTTAAAAATGAGATGCTGGAAATAATAGCTCCGATATGCGAAAAAAACAAATTAGATATTGCCGGCAAGCCGCCTTCGGCAAAATCGCTTAAAGATTTTCTGGATATCGCCGCTTTAACCAGTAGTTGCGTATCTTCCGGAGATACGTCAAAATGCCAAACCGTCGATTACACGAGGGAGCTTGTGGCAAAAACAATGCTTTTCTTCATTGCAAGCACATACCTCGCGGAAAAAAACGAGATGACGCATGAAAGCCAATTTGGCCTTTATTTGAAATTCGGCGAGCCTTCGATTCTACAGCAATTTTCGATTTCACCGACACCTTTTAAATCTGGTTGGGGCTTGGGAGGATATTACAGCCGCGCAATCGGAAGCGCCCTTCTATTGCTAAATGCCGAAGTTTACGGAACAGACGCAGAAATCCCGTATGGTTATCATCATGATGAGAATATCTCCCTTGCCTATGGTTTGGCCGGAGCGGAAATGGAAATTCCTTTGGGCAATGGAAAAATAGTTCCTTCGGCATCGCTCAATTATAAACTTGATGATGATACCCGCGATTACCTGACAAAATCTTATGGAATAGAAAAAACAGGCGCGCCAATGTGGCTTACCGGCGGATTAAAATATAATTTTAACATCCCCGGGCTTGAAATCTTCGGGCCTGAAATGACAAACGCATTCTCGCTTGAAGCGATGCTATCATCCTCGTTTTCCGCCGACAGCAATGAATACGCGGAAGGGAATGAAACAAGAGGAAGTTTAGGCGCAAACGGATTTGTCGGCTTAAGTGAAAAAACAACGTTGACAGCCAGCGGAGGAATTGTCTTTGTTTCACCTTTGGACGATAACAGGAAGTGGAAAAGTGATAGCGCAAACTTTGATAATTCCGGCAATGAGGTCCACACAATTCGCGAATTCACAGGCTCAAGGTTTGGAGGCTTAGGCGTTCCACTTCGTTTTGGTTATAATTATGCCTTCGTAAATGATGAACATTTCAATGTGCGGCTTGGCGGTGTTGCAGGCTTTAATTACACACCCGATCACAATGATGGCTCAGAGCTATTTTTTGGCGTCAGTCTTTCGGGAGATGCCGGCACCGCTACTAGTGACGACTCGAACTGGCAACATAGTGGTGGAGAAACACGTCCCATTGGAGGGGGATGGTAGCCAAGCGAAACAATAAGGAGATTTAGCGGGTTTGCTCCGTGACGGCCTGCCGGAAATTTGCAGCTTCGGAAATTAAGCTGTCAATCCCTTTAATTGAGCCGCTTCTTTCATTAAACGCGTTTCGCCATTCGACTCTTGTCTGCTCATATTTTCTTCCAAGCCAGCTTTCAACCTCATCAAAATTTTCAAATCCGGCCTTTTTAACCAGCCATTCATTAAATTCCGTTCGTCGTGGTATATTGGAGACATCGCTTTCAAGCTGCTGCAATAAGGCCAGATCACCCTCTAAATAACCATAGGCCAATAGATTTTGAACGTCGTTAGGGTTAAATGAAAGCTGCTGTTGTCCGTCCGCTTCAGCTGCCGGCTCTGTGGGAGCCTGAATCGCTTTACCGCCTCCGGCCTTTTTAGGCCGCGCTGCCTGGCCCCCATTATCATCCGATTCCGCCCTCTCTTTTGGCAGCACGACATTTCTTCCGAATCTGCCATAAACCCATTCAACCGCCGTCGGCACATCTTTCACATTTTCGGGCAATCTTCCGGATTGAGGCGAATATTCCAGCTCCGCAAGCGTTCTTCCATAACGCAAGTGGAACAGAGGCGATTCCGCAAGATCTCTTAAGAATAGTTTTGCCCTTTCTTCAATAGCCTTCGCGCGAAGCGATTTTGTCCGTTCAATTTTCGACCGCAAAGCAGCCTTATCTTCGTCTTTCTGCGCTCTGCTTAAAGTATCTTTAACTTCATCTATCTCTGAATCATATTTTTCCGCCAAATTCTCCTGCTGCTTATGGACAAGCATATGGAGGAGATCTTCCATCTCCTCTTTTGTGCGGATAGCCGACATAATAGATGCTGCTTCATCATCTGTATAGCCTCTGTCTTTAATTTTACCGAAATATTTATCCTTATCGCTTTCGGAAATCGGCGTCTCCGATGAAAGGCCTTTATATGAAGCAAGGCTGAGCGTTTCATCACCCATCGCTTTAATTGCATCCATGCCGATATTGTTATTAAACCAGTCCGCGATTTCTTCCCACATTCTGTCCGAATCATCTTTATAACTTTGCAGGCCCGGAATTAATTCAGTCAAAAGGCCGACATATTTTCCATCGCCATTGGGATCGATTAAAGCCATTATCCGCTCGGCGTCGTTTCTTGCGTTCTTCCATTTCTTCACAAACGCGTTTCTATCCCCTATATCCTTAATCCATTCGCCGATAATTTTTTCGACCAGTATGCGCAGGGCGTTATCCTGTTTTCGAAGCCGCTCCTGCTCTCCTTTGTATTTCGCTTTTTCAGCTTCATCTTCCGGCACTTTGCCCAGGATATTTCTAATCACATCGGATTGAGGCGGAAGCTTGTTGCCGTTTGCAATATGTTCGCGAAGATAAGAAACACCGCGCTCGGCGGGATCCTTTGAGTCGGTCCCCTGCGGCAGTTTCTTGCTGCTTGCATCATCGCTATCTTTAACCCTGCTTAAACGCCATCTGACAAGCGCATCATAATAATCGCCGAAAAGGCTTAAAGACGGCATTCCTCCAAGGCCGCCAAGTATAGCGGTCCCGGCCCTGATAAGCCCGCCATAAACATCCGGGCCGGAGCCGGATGAAGAGCCGAATACCGAAAAACCCGAATTAAAAAAGCTCCCGCCAAATCCGCTTATGCCGTTTAAAAATGACATTTTATTTTTTCCCTTACGCTATCATCCCCAATCCCCTCGGATCGGTTCTGGATGTGTTTAACAGCTCCCTTACTTCATCGATTGTCGTGCGCGCGTCCGCTATGACTCTTTTCGCAAGCTCTGCCGGCGTCCAATTATCGACCTTCTCTTTTATCGGAACATATCGCGTCAATAACTGCTCCACTCCATTTTTATATTCAGTCGATGTTTTATATGCTTCCGCAACTTTTATATTTTCATCCGCATTAAATATCTCTACTCCGATATCTTTCCCCTCTTCAATTGCCGGCGGCCTGTCTATTCTATCCGCATTTGCAATTTCGATAACCGAATCATCGCTTCCGCCGCCTGTTGTGCCCGATCCTACTTCACTCTGAAGACCTCCGATTAATCCGCCCAGTTTTTTGCTTTGGGCGGATGCTTTGCCCCATGGAGAAGCGCTTTTTGTCTCTTCGCCGTCTTCTTTCTCCTTGGTCTCCTCTATATCATTATTATCGGCAGATATTTCTTTATGTTGCGTACTTTTTATCGCCTCTTTTGCCGCCTGAGCGCCGGCCTGCTGCTCCGCGGCCTGATTGCCGGCAGCTAAATGTTCGGCGATGGAGCCGTCTTTAGCCTGTTTCGGCTTAGCGGCGGCATTTTCATTTAATGTTTTGGAACCATCCTTCGGCCGTTCGGCTGCTTTAGGATCCGATTGGCCTGCTTTTATATCGGCCGGACGCCCGTTTTGGATGCTTGCGAACTGCGTGATTATATTCTGGCGAGCGGCGTCAGCTGTTTTGCCCCTCTCGTTAGCCTGCGGCGTCTGGAACTGTTTTGCTTCGGGAATCGGCGATTTTTGCTCCGATGTCTTTGCCTCTTTTTGCGGAGCTACGCCGCTGAAAAGTTTGCCGAGATTTTTTGCGTCCGTCTTTGCTTCAACGTATTTTTCATTCTGCTCAAGCGTCTGTTTTGCCCTTGCAGGTTCATTAGTTTTAGGCGCCGACTTTCCGGAAACTTTGTTCGCCTCTAGATCAACATCAGGCTTATGCTCCGGCCTCTTAACGGCCGCATCGAGCATCGATTTTAATCTTCCGCCGTTAACATCTTTTCCATCTGCGCCATTTTTAAGCTGGCCTGCGATGGGATCGGATGTTTTCTTTGTTAAATTCCACTCTTTTGCCTTTAAAGGATCATCACCCGTTGAGATGATGAATTCATTTCTCACTCTTTTAGTCATAATGTTTCTCCAAATGTCTATGAACCCATTGAAATTGCTGGATAATTCACTAAAACAATCCGCAATAACACCATGAGTTCATCTCTACTATAAGCAAAATATATACCATTTCACGGCATCACTTAACTAGTTGATATTTAAGAATAAATGACTTGGGCACTTTCGGCTCAAACCTTAAAATGAGGAGAAAAAACCTGCGTTTTTATATAGTCGAAAATGAAACGGTATTAGCAGTTCTATATGCCTTGTCGAATTCTTCTTTGCTGACCATTTCGATTCCGGGCAAGTATTGAAGCATATCCAATACCATCTTTAGATTATCAATTAGACTGCCTTCCATATCAGTGCGACTCAGCTCCAATGCAAGGTCAATGAATTTAACAGAAAACACTTTTCCATCATCCCCTACTACCAATATTATCTCTGGTATCTCATCCGTATCAACATTCACTTTCCATATGCCTTTTTGTGCAGAAATCTTATTCACTCTGACATAACTGACATGAGGCCATTCAATATATGACATGTATACATATTTACCACTTTTAAAGGTGAGATCGGCCGGCAAACCGCTAAAATCGGACTCAACTTTTTCTTTCGGTTTTTCAGCAAATTGAACCCCTTTTTTAGAATCTGCAAACCAGTCTTTGAATAAATTCGGCGCTCTAAGAGCATAATTTCTGCAAACGCTCATTTCATCTTTAGTAGCATAAGCAACATTCTCTGTAATTTTGCAGGTCGCGTTTTTTTCCCCGATAATCCAATCCCTTACTCCCGCCTCGGCTTCTTCAGGGGTGAGGGCAGTGCCATAATGGGACTTAGAGCCGATCTGGCATTCCCAGCCAAAAAGGCCCAGACAATATTCCGGCACGTAATCCTGATTCTTATCGTTATAATTGAGACTCCGGTTAAATATGCTCTGTGGTATAGACATATCAAAACCTCCTTGCCCCGAGTGTATCGAGGGGTTATAAATATTATCGGCAGAAAACGGAAAAAGTTGCTAAAAAAATAATACAAAAATAAGACGCAACATTATTGCAGATATGCCGATAAGAATGGTAAGCAGCAAAAAAGGCAGATTTTAAGGAGATTTAATGGGCAATGGAAAATCGATAATAATCAACTGTTTCAAAGTCCCGTTAGGGAATCATAATGTTACGCTTTCTGACAACACGAAGGCGAAGCTTGAAATAAGCGGAACTTCGGAACAGCCAAAATGTTCGCTTTCTTACAGGGTTAAAGATGCCGGCGGGTTCGATAACTATCGGCTGGTTGATGAAAATTGCGACGGCCTCATGGATTTACTTGCAGAAAAACAATCCGATAAAAAAGTTTGGACCGAAGATCGCGGCGATAGAGGTCATCTCCCTGGCAATTATTATGTGTTAAATCCAATGATTGCTGAAGCGCTTGGAAAGCTCGTGCCTAATTTTGCGTTTGGTTCAATAGCGCGCCGCTATAGAGATTGCCAAACAGGAGAACTCCAGAAACTTATGCCTCCTGCTTCAGCAGAAGGTATCGATGACTACTACAGCAGCATTCATGGGCTGTACTCATCATCGAGTTTTTTTGCTGGTAAACCCGCTCAGGAGATAAGCACTGAAATACATTTTGAAACCGGTAAGGCAAATCTATCCGCTTCGGCAAAGCAAAAATTAGAGCAGTTTGCGCGTGGCTATGAAAGCGGCGAAATTGTAATTGAAGGCCACTGCGATCCGCGGGGAAGCAACGAATATAATTTTGAGCTGGGCAATGAAAGAGCAAATGCAGCTGCAACCTATCTTGAAGAAGAATTTCGTAAACTTGGCAAGCGCATGGCAGCTGTTTCCATAATATCCTTTGGAGAAAGCATGGCGGCCGGCAAATCTTATGAAAGCGCAAGAAGGTCGGTAATCACAGCCGGAGAAATCCCTCTAAAGCGTGCACTAGATCAGGTAAAAGGAAACCCATATTTAATCGATGCCAGCGGGTCAATGGTCGGAGTATGGAACATGGTGAGCGGCTACCAATTTCCGGAAGGAACGGAACTTTATAGTTTTAATTCATGTGTTGGAGTCGCCAAAGGACTGGAGCGATGGCCCAACTGCCACACACCTCTGTGGCAAAGTCTTTATCAACTCATTTTAGACACCAACAAAGGCGTTACAATCGTTATTATAACAGATGGAGAAGATACGGAAGGCTTTCCTGAAGGAGTAGATTTAGGCAAATTAATCACCGCAGCCAAAAAGAAGAATATTAAGGTTTCAACAGTTTTTGTAGGCGCACCGCTCAACGAAACCGAAAAGGTAATGCTAAAAATTTCAGTCTCCACTGGCGGATCGTTTTATCTAAGGACGAGATAAAATATCAAACAAAAAAGCCGAAGCTTGTGTTTTAGATGCAGTTCTGCTAAGATGAAAACATGAAAAGCATGAAAAGTAATGTGTTTTATTCAAGGCAGAAAATGTGGCGAATTTTCCACCGTTGGGAGAAGCAACCGCAAAACGTTTCCACATTTCCGGATCCGCTAAAGCTTGTTGGAGAGTTTTTGGATATTTGCAATAGCGTTGGTCGTGTTGAGGTTTTATGGTCGGCGGGTCTTGTCCAAGGCATTCTATGTTTGCATAAGAAACTGCAGTTTATCAGGAGCTAATTTTGACCAATCTTGAAGAGGCAATTCTAGAGATCACTCGTTTTTTGGGACAGAAGAATATCCCGTATATGTTGATAGGTGGAGTGGCCAATATCTTTTTTGGCGTTCCACGCGCAACGATCGACATTGACATCACGATCAAGGTTGACGAGCTGCAATTGGAATCTTTTGTAAATGATCTGGTTTCAACGTTCAAGCCGTTTCCGCCGGACCCTGTAAAATTTGTCAAGGAGACAAGAGTCCTGCCGGTCAAAACTTCCAGCGGGATCAGGATTGATATTATCTTCGGGCAGTTGCCGTATGAGAACAGCGCAATCGCCCGCGCCCACGATAAACAAGTAGGAAAAGAGCAAGTAAAGGTGTGCAGCCCGGAAGACTTGATCATCCACAAGATCATTTCGGAAAGGGCGAAGGACCGCGAAGATGTTGAGGGAATAATTAATACACAACGCGATAAGTTGAATAGGGCATATCTGGACCCGATCATCAAACAACTTTCTAAAGAGTTATGTCAATCGGATGTTATGGAGTTTTATAAAAAATGTTTGGGAAAAGGCTAAGTTATTTTAATAAACCATCATCCCAGCATATCCCACAACCGATTCCATATCATGCGTTATATCACCTGATGTAGCATATTTAACAAGCTCTCCTTTCGCTGCGCCAAGCTCTTTGGCCGCTATCAGCATTATTGCGGCCGGAATAACGCCGCACATCGTTATCCTCTCTTTTGCGCAGATATCCAAAAGCCCTTTTGGATCCAGCACCAGAACCCGTTCGATTGCTTTTTTATCCTTTACTCCTGCGATTGTAGCCGGCTCGTAATGCGTCATATCGCTTGAAGCCACTATTAAAATTCTGCCCTTACTTGATGAAGCGTCGGCTTTAATTGTTTTCGCAATTGCTTTTCCGATTTTATCGCAGATATCAAATCTCAGATGAGAGACGGTTATAGGAACAATCTTTAAATCCGGCCGGCAGTATTGCAAAAACGGAAGCTGGACTTCAAGAGAATGTTCCGCAATATGCGCTCTTATATCGGCTTTCAGTTCGCCGCAATTTGCCATAAGCTTAGCCGACAACGCGGAATCGATTTCGATGTTACCGGAGGGCATCTCCCAAACGCCTTCAGGCATTATTGCAGCTGCGGCCCCCTCTCCCGTGTGATTTGGAGATATAACAATAACTCTTTGAGGCACATTAATAGATGCAAATAGAGCTCCGGCAACAGGACCGGAGTAAATATATCCCGCATGCGGCGATACAACCCCTATGCAATCGCGCTTTTTGCCTGATACAGAAAGATATTTTTTAACCTCATTTTCCAGATGCGATTTTGAAGCAGGATAAAATTGGCCCGCCACGGCCGGTTTTCGTATTAACATAATCACCTCCACAATTAACTATAATTACATATAATTATATATAACTACTCTTTCCATTGACAAGCATACCACTACACGATAGAGAGGCAAAACAATTTTAAAATAAACTTATGAAAATTCGCATTGAAGATATCCCTGATAGCGGAACAGAGGTAAACGCAGACTCTGCGCAGGCTGAATGGTTAAAACTGCTTCTGACGGATGTTCTCGGACCCGAAAGAATCGGCGAAGACGATGTTGCAAGACTTAATCTGCAGCTTTTCAAACATGAAAAGGATGTGACCCTTATCGGAGGAATTATCCTTAAATTCCACCCTTCCTGCGACAGATGCCTGACTATCTTTCAAAAGCAGCAGCAGGTGCCTATGCACATGATTCTGATGCCGGCCTCCGTTGCGGAAGGGAAGAAAGACGATAATCCAACGGACGATGAGGAGGTCTCTTTTTACAAAGGAAATGAAATCGATTTAAGCGAAATCGTCAAAGAACAGATAATCTTGGCTCAGCAGATGGTCAATATTTGCAAGGACGACTGCAAGGGGCTTTGCCCCAAATGCGGCAAAAATCTGAATAACGGCGCCTGCAAATGCAAAAACACCGATAAAAAGAAATCGCCGTTTGCTGTCTTAAAAAAGATTCCTGCTTGACAATGCAATAATGGTTAACTAGTTAAACACTAAAAGGAGAACGGAATATGGCAATGCCCAAACATAAGATTTCAAAGTCGAGGCGCGACATGAGAAAAGCCAATCATTTGAAAGTAAAATCGGCTAATCCCAGCAAATGCCCGCAATGCGGAGAGCCTAAGATGTCCCACAGAGTCTGCATTCATTGCGGGTTTTACAAAGGCAAAGAAATCATCAAGATGGGGGAATAACAAATGAGCGTCGAAGCAAAAGTAAAAGAAATAATGGCCGAGCAGCTGGGCATTAATGAAGAAGACATCTCTTCCGATTCTTCGCTGGCGGAAGATCTTGGCGCCGATTCCCTGGATGTTGTCGAGATCGTCATGGCTTTGGAAGAGGAGTTTGAAATGGAGATATCCGATTCCGATGCCGAAAAGCTGGATACGGTAAAAGATTTCTCGAATTTTATTTCCCAGCGAAGCTGTTAACCCAATTATGAAGTTTGCCATTGCATCCGATCATGCCGGCTTCAAAATGAAAGAGGCTGTTAAAGCTTATCTTATTTCACAAAAATATGGCGTTGTGGATTTCGGAACCGATTCCGAAGAATCGGTCGATTATCCGGATTTCGGAAAACTTGTTGCAAAAGATGTATCGGGAAAAAAGACCGATTACGGCCTCCTTGTCTGCGGAAGCGGAATCGGAATGTGCATGGCCGCGAACCGTTTTAAAGGTGTGCGGGCCGTGGTCATCAATAACGAATTCGATGCGGAAATGAGCCGCAAACATAATAATGCAAACGTTGCCTGCTTCGGCAGCCGAAAACTTTCAAATGAGGAGGCCATTAAACTCCTTGATTTATGGATTAAGACGCCGTTTGAAGGCGGCCGCCATGAAAAAAGAATAGGAAAGATGGATAAATTATGAATCGAAAACCGTTAAACCAGACAGACCCTGAAACTGCAAAGGCAGTTAATGGCGAGCTCGAACGCGAAGAGTACGGACTTGAACTGATTCCTTCCGAGAATTATGCGAGTAAGGCTGTGCTGGAAGCTTTGGGCTCCATCTTCACGAATAAATATGCCGAAGGGTATCCGGGCAAGCGCTATTACGGCGGCTGCCAATTTGTCGATCAGGTGGAAACGCTCGCAATCGAACGGGCAAAAAAACTTTTCGGCGTAGCGCACGTTAATGTGCAGCCGCACTCCGGCGCCTCCGCAAATTTAGGCGTCTACTGCGCGTTATTGAACCCGGGCGATACGCTGATGGGCATGAGCCTTGCGCATGGCGGCCACTTAAGCCATGGTGCGGCTGTAAGCGTTACAGGCAAATGGTTCAAGTCCATTCAATACGGCGTCAATCAGGAGACGGAATTAATAGACTATGATCAGGTCGAAGATCTTGCAAAAAAACATAAGCCAAAGCTTATCGTATGCGGGGCATCTGCATATTCGCGCTTTATCGATTTTAAGCGTTTCAGGGAGATAGCAAATTCCATAAATGCAATTCTGATGGCGGATATTGCCCATCCCGCGGGGCTTGTCGCAACCGGCCTTTTCCCGAGCCCCGTGCCCTATTGCGATTTTGTCACTTCCACCACGCACAAAACATTGCGCGGCCCGTCGGGCGGCATGATAATGTGCACGGCAGAACAGGCAAAGGCTCTCGACAAGGCGATTTTTCCCGGGCTGCAGGGAAAACCGCATGCGCACGTCTTAGCCGCAAAGGCAGTGGCATTTTACGAAGATCTCCAGCCGGAATTCAAGTCTTACTGCGAACAGATCATAAAAAACGCAAAAACGTTCGCCGCAGCGCTTGCCAAGGAAAGCTTCAGAATAGTTTCAGGCGGAACGGACAGCCATCTATTTTTAATAGATCTGACAGATAAAGGTTTTTCCGGAAAAGATGCGGAAGAGGCGCTCGGGCGGGCCGATATTACCGTGAATAAAAACACAATTCCCCGTGAAACCCGCTCCCCTTTCATTACAAGCGGCATCCGCATAGGCACCCCTGCAATCACAACGCGCGGAATGAAAGAGCCGGAAATGAATATTATCGCCGGATGGGTTGCCGACGTATTAAAAGATATAAACAATGTTCAGCGCCAAAAAGAGATTGGGCATGAGGTTCGCAAACTTTGCGAAAAGTTTCCGCTTTATTTGTAAGATATGAAATGTCCGTATTGCACTAATCTTGAAAACAAAGTAGTCGATTCCCGCCTTTCGGTAGACGGCGATATCGTCCGCCGCCGCAGAGAATGCGAGCGCTGCACCAAAAGATTCACATCCTATGAGCGCGTCGAAGCGGAGCTGCCGATGATTGTGAAAAAGGACGGCCGCAGGGAATCTTTCGACAGGCTGAAAATCCTGCACGGCATCCAAAAAGCATGCGAAAAGCGGCCGATTGGAATGGATAC
>JACPAJ010000138.1 GCA_016180865.1 Deltaproteobacteria bacterium | reverse complement strand
TAAAAATTAAACTGCGCTTCGCCAAACAGCGTGTGATCGAGTTTTTGAGATTTATTATCATTCGCCGTATATTCAGCTGCCAGCCTCAAATGATCCTGCCACGACCAAACCAATCCGCCTGTTCCATACCAAGTTTTGCGCGTCGCGCCGGTGGCTTCCGCCTTCATTGTAGGATCAAAATAATCAAATCTTGCAAGCGCATAGACATTATCTGTAATTTTCTTGTCAAGCTCGGCAAATGCAAACCATGATTTAGAACTTGCGGCGCTGGTAAGAGCAGCGCTGGTCGTTCCGATGCTGCTTATAAACTGGTTATCAAAACCGATGCCGCCTCCAACGAGCGGTTTTAAACCAAGATTCTCAAACGTATAATCCGCAAAGAGATAAAGCCTGTGGTACCTTGTCTTTTTAGCGCCCGCAATAGCCGATGTGGTGGTCGCATCATTGGTGCCATCACCGTTATAATCGACATTTGTTAAGCCTGTCGGGCGCGGCGCCTGGCCGTATACATATAAGAAAGAAAGGCTCCCCTCTTGATCAGGGATCACATACTCCAGCAATGCTGCTAAATCCTTATTATTATTTGGATCGGTATTATCAAGAACGCTTCCGCCATTGGCCTCAATTCCATTTGTCGCCTGAATAAGAGCAGTTACGCCATTTGCAGAATATCCGAAATCAACTCCGATGCCGTCATGCCGAGGCCTGAAACCGTTGATCCTGTCTTCAAAAACCCGCGCATTGCTCAAACCGATGGGCCTGTCAAGTCCGCCAGCGCCGACACGGCTGAATTGATGCATCTGCCCAAAACGGGTAAAGAAAAAATGATCCGAATCGCCGAAATTCGCGTGAATTTCGCCAACCTCAAGGAATGCTTTGTCAACATCAGGCTCAAAAGGAAGTTCAAAGAAGAAACCGAGGTTTCTCGTGACTGGTCCGGCATAAAACAGTGTTACATCAAACATTCTGAAATCGAGATTATCCGCATCTTCTTTTGAATTTGTGTAAAGAACGCGGGGACGGCCTCTGGCGGAAAAATAATTCGTAAACTTAGAAATTTCATCGGCCGGAAGCTTCCATTCTTCGCTCTTATCAAACTCATCCGGCGTGCGGTATCCAAGCCTTCTGAACTTATATCCAAAACTATTCAGCTGCGGATACATCGTGTGGCACATTGTACAGGCGGCATTGTACCTGCGCGCCCATGCCGGAATTGCCTCGGCTGAATCGGGAATCGCAAGGCCTAAAACAGCAAAACTAAAAACCAGCAATACCATAAACTTATTTTTGCTCATATTTCCCCCTTTTTTTGAGATGTTTTTACTCCTTTTGAATGGTTATGTCAAATTTTTTGAAAAATTCTTTTCTCTTGCGGCGTAAAGTTATCTTTCGATATAAACTGCATATATATGATAAAAAAGTTTTTGTTGATCAGCACAGTCGTTTTGTTTTCGCTGTTTTTAAAAACCGCCCATTCAGCCGAACTTATAAACGAAGACTGCTTCGGATGCCATACTGAGGTCAACCAACAGAAATTTGCAAAATCAATTCACGGAAAAAACCTGTGCACAAGCTGCCATAATGATATTAGCGAAGCTCCGCATGAAAAGAAACCCGGCCGAGTCAAATGCGGCAACTGTCACAGGGTTGAACAGCAGATATATCTCAATAGCGACCATGGCCGCGCTGTCGCGAAAGGCATTACCGAAGCCGCATCATGCAAAACGTGCCACGGCGATAATCACTACCTTTTGAATTATAGAAATCCTGAATCGCCGGTTTCCCGCGTTAAGATAAACGAAACTTGCGCAAAATGCCATGATGACGCGAAAAAGATGGAAGAATATCATCTTACGCAGCGAGAGCCTTATAAATCATACATGAAGAGCATTCATGGAGAGGCTTTTAAAAAAGGCGAAGTCTATGCCGCCGTTTGCACCGACTGCCATGGCTCTCACGACCTGCACTCGCCAAACAACCCCGAATCCAGAATATATAAGTTCAACGTTCCAAAGACATGCAGCAAGTGCCATGAAAACGTTTTCAACACCTATAAAATGAGCGTTCATGCCAAAGCTCTTTATGCGGGAGTAAAAGATTCCCCCGTCTGCACCGATTGCCATGGCGAACATACAATACATTCGCATACCGAACCGGCATCTTCCGTTTATCCTTCTTCGATCGTTAAGACGTGCGCTCACTGCCATGCATCGGAAAAGATCACAACAAAATACGGGCTTCCTGCCGACGTTCTTCCCACATACATGCAAAGCTATCACGGCACGGCATATCAATACGGTTCGCTTACGGCCGCAAACTGCGCGTCATGCCACGGATTTCACGATATTCTGCCAAGCCCCGATCCGCGTTCGTCGATAAACCCATCAAACATCGGAAGCACGTGCAGCAAATGCCATCCAAATGCCGGTGAACAGCTGGCCAAGGGAAGCGTGCATGTTCGCCCTTCCATAAACCGCGACAAGATCATCTATTATGTAACGTTTTTCTATATCGCGCTTATTTTACTCACAATCGGCGGGATGATCGGGCACAATTTGCTGGATTTTATTAAAAAAGCGCAGGCCCATTTCGAGAAAGCAAAAACGGAAGGCGTTTATCCAAGGCTTAACCTCTGCGAACGGATTCAGCACATCGTGCTGCTGGCAGTTTTTATTATACTTGTTTACACAGGTTTCGCGCATAAATACCCGAAAGCATTTTTCTCATATCCTTTCAGCTTTGCGGAATGGGGTCCGGAACTGAGAAAAATAATCCATCGCGTCGCAGGCGTCATTTTTATCATTCTGATGGGTTATCATTTTATATGGATGTTCCTGACCAAGCACGGCCGCGATAAATTTATCGCCCTTCTGCCAAGATTCAGGGATATCCGCGACGCGATATCGCTTGTCTCCTACAACTTAAATTTTAGAAA
>JACPAJ010000045.1 GCA_016180865.1 Deltaproteobacteria bacterium | reverse complement strand
TCTGCCATTTCTTAAAAATTTTTGCATCATAAGAACCTACAAGCTTATTAAAAAATTTTTTATTCTTTTGAATTCTTCCAAATAGTTTCTAAATCCCTCTCGAGTTTGTGGAAAACTTTCTGCTGTCGTAAGTGGACCAGGTTTGGAAATACTTATTACATTAGTCCAGAGAGACGCATAGTTTCCAAACACGGCGGAACTAAGCACAATTACAGAGTCTGCAGGGCATACAGAAGCCATATCCAACACACGCGACTCGTCACATCCTACGTGCCCACATAATCTGCTACCGCTGCCGGCAACAATATTGCGGAGATCAAAATCGGCAATTCCGTCGCCATCAAAATCACCGTAGCGTTCGACGCCGTCCGCCAAACCATCACCATCGGTATCGGGAACCGAGGGATCTGTTTCATCGTCATCCACCCAGCCGTTTCCGTTCTGATCCTCTACTCCATCGGCAATGCCATCCCCATCCGAATCGGGATTCGTAGGATCGAGTTTTGCCAGATCGTTGAACACAACACCCTTCTCTATCAATTCGCTGACTCTGTTTATATGAAGCCTCTCCTCCCCGTCGCCCAAACCGTCACCGTCCGTATCGCTGTTTCTAGAATCCGTTTCGCCAAAATCGACCAGCCCGTTGTGGTTATAATCTTCCTGCTCGTTCGGGATCCCGTCGTTGTCCCAATCGTTTTGAGTTGTCGAATTCAAGGGAATAGACAAGGGCGATGCGGCAAAATTTTCATAATCGACCGCCGTTGCAACGAATGTCGGCGTTTGATGCTCCTCGCCGTCGATTGAAACCGGCCTTGGAATCGTAAAAACAAAGCTTAAAAGCTTGGGGTTATTTTTCGACGCTATAAAATCGCCGGTTTCTGCTACAAACGGCCCGTTGTGCAAAAATAATTCAATTTTTACCGACTTATAATTTATTTTCTCCCATATGCCGTCATCCGGAATTAAAAAATCGCCCGTTACTTTCCATTCCGTAGGCGTGCCGGCGCTGACAAGATTTAACGGAGAAGGATAGCCATTCTCTGTGTAAAATATCCCCTCCTGCTCATTTTTTGAAAATTCTGTTTTGCTGATAAAAGCAGGCCGGTTAAGGCAAATTCCATTTTTAGCGTTCTGATATATTCTGCTTTCATATATTTTAGTGCCTTCGCCCTTGATATGAATGCCGCTGCCGCTGTTTTCATGAACAGCCGTTTCGATTATTTTATTATCTTTTCCGCCGACTTCGATTCCGTCATCGGCGCTTTTGGAAATATTGCTCTTAACTATATGATTTGAGTCGCCGGCAATTTTAATCTCCCCGCCTTTAAATTCAGAATTTATTATCGCATTGCCGGATGATTTAATTTCGACACCGCCGTTTTTAAAATGGAGATTGTCTATAATAACGGGACCGTCTTTGCCGTCGATACAGCTTGACTGAAGGCTTTCGATTGTTACGAGCAGGTCTGAATCAGCTACTATTATAAGAGGCCTTTTCTGATAACCTTCAAGGCATGGCAAAGGCATTTCAATCTGCATCGACTTGGTAAAATGCAATACATGAAATTCAATGCTGCTCCCCCTGAATTCTTCATAATCCTTCCGGTACTTTGCGTTGCCGGTTAAGCATGCTCCCTTCTCTTTAACTTCGGCTAATTTTTGCGCTAATTCTTCGGAAGTAGAAATCTTGCACTCATCGGCAAATATGTCGGCTATGCCTAAAAGCATAATCACGCAGATTAAAATAAGCCTTGCCTTCATCATAAACTATTGTTCGGCAGAAATTATAAAATGTTGCTAAGTTTTTTGCGTGCAAAATATCCATTAAAATTAATGAGTTACGCGGGCCGTTAAAAATCCTCATTTTTCACGCAACCTTTTGTGCAATTCTGCGATAAATATACTATAGACAGAGAATATAAGGAGTAACATAAATTATGAGCGCACCCACAATATATTATTACAGTGGAAACCATATTTGCCATGAATTACGGCCGCAAGGAGACGGTGCTTGGAAAAGCAACGATAATTTCAGCGCAAGAAAGGGCTACAAACAGATAATTCTATCTAACCCGTCAAATAACGACATTAGAGGTGGCATTCCAACAGAACTTGAAAGTTATTCCGATGTCTTTGTCAGGCAAGATACCAACGAAGTGATACTTTTTGATAAAGGGACAGGAAAAGACAGTGCCGGGCAAGATATCGAATATTATAAAAATTTATTATGCACCGCCGGGCAAAGCGCAGGCGCCAGCGATCATGAGGAGCATAATTCAGTAACAGACAACGGCGAGCAAGGAATGCGGATATTAGTCGATTTAGGAAAAGTAATCGCTCCTGAGAGGACTATATTAACAGAACTTAATTCCGGCACAACACACGATTTTGCGCGCTATATGATTATTCCATCTAGGGAGTCTAGATACGAGATCGGCTTCATGATGGATGGAAAAAAATATAGGGCTCCGCTTAGCGGCGGAGAGCCGGACGATCATATAATTATTCTGGTACAATTCAGGGACGGAAAACCTGTAAAACTCAAACTGCAGAACGAAGAATGGCCTGCTGAGGATAATGTTCTTCCAATTCTGCCGCCTAAAACCCCTGCCCAAAAAGCGGATGATATTTTGAATGGCGAAAGGCTGGCACCGCTTGTGAAAAAACTGGAAGCTTTTGGAGAAAAAGGACGGCGCACGGTAAGCGGTTTAAAAGATACTATTGCTGAAGTGATTTCCTCCTCACGGCAACCGGATATCGGCAAAATCGAAGCCAAGCTTATAGAGTGGATAGGAATGTTTGAGAAAGCATATGGACCGGCAATAACCACCGAAACAATATTGAACAATAAAGAAGTTGCGTCTCTTGTTGCTCAACTAAGTGCAATGGGAAATGAAGGCAAAGGCAAAGTGGAATCCCTGAGAAGAGCAATTGATATGACCATTGCCGAATCAAGAAAACCGTCTATTGAAAAAATTAAAGCAACACTAGAAGAATCCATAAAAGCGCTTACGCCTGTGGCTGC
>JACPAJ010000044.1 GCA_016180865.1 Deltaproteobacteria bacterium | reverse complement strand
TGGCAGGGATAGAGCTCTCCAGTAAGAGGGAATTCAAGTCGACCACGGAAAGTCCATCGACCGGGATATCCAAATTTTTCCAAGGTTTCTTTGGGCTGGCCGGGTCTGCCGCAATGGCAATTCCGCCCTGGGCATGAGATGTGGAAGATTCCTCTTTGTTTTTTTTAGTCACAATAGCAACGCTTCCGCAGCTTGCAACCGATAGAGCATAAGCTAACCCGGCGGCTCCGCTTCCTATAACGAGAAAATCGGTTTGAATATTTGTTGTCATACAGCCGGTTATTATAAAAAATCTTAATAATTACAACAAAAATGGTTGCTATTAGAATAAAGTTCGGTTAGAATCGGATAAAAGATTATTGAAAATCTTAAAGGATTTCGTGGAATTATGCTTAAACAGTATTCATGGGCACTGAATATAGTGTTCATATTGATTGTTTCGTTCTTTGCATCAAAAATCGTAAATGTCTATCTGGCAAAGATGCTTGAGGTAAGAAAGTCTATCGGCGTTCTAAAAGGCGCGGAGTCTCCGGTTGAGTTAAGTGTTGTGAAAGAGCGGGAAGAGTATGATGTCATAGCGCAGAGAAATATATTCGATTCAAGCGAGACAGCCGGCGGCGCCGAAGAGGCGGAAGGCTCCAGCGAAGATGCGACTTATATTCCCGGAGGAGAGGCGGTTAAAACAAGCCTTTCGATTAAGGTACTGGCTGTTCTGGTGATAGGCGAAGGCAAGGACAAACGTTCAAGTGCAACTGTTGATGCGGGAGGAGGGGCGGGAATAGACGTGTATGGAGTCGGCGAAGAAAAATCTTTTGCGGCCGACGTAAAGCTTGTTCAGGTAAAACCGAATCGCATTGAATTTGTCAGAAACGGCAAACTTGAATATGCCGAGCTTATTGAAGAAGGCGGAGAATCGATATTCGGGCCCCCGAAGCCTTTTGGATCGGCAGTCGCTTCAAAAACTGCCGAGCCCGCAGGGAAAGAAACGGTTGCAAAAGTTGAGGAGGGCAAGTTCAGCATAGACCAGAGCGAAATAGAAAATGCTATTCAGAATCTGGACAAGCTGTATACGGAAATCAGAGCGGTGCCTAACTTTCAGGATGGCAAGGTTTCGGGCATGAAAATACTTTCGGTAAAACCGGGAAGCGTTTTTGCTAAACTTGGATTAAAAAGGGGAGATGTCCTTCAGCGGATCAACGGCCTTGAACTGGATGTCAGGAGAGGGTTCGAAATATTCAATCAGCTGAAGGATCAAAAAAATCTAACACTTGACCTCCAGCGCGGAGGATCAAACCAAACGGTGGAATATGAAATACGATAAAACAGCCTTATTTTTTTGCTGCGCTCTTTTAGCTTTGAACTTTGCCCTTTTTGCCCAACAGCCGCCGGAAGCCGCTAAAACACCAGTTGCGGATAAAACAGCTGAAAAAACAGTTGATAGGGCGGTCGATAAAGCAGCTGACAAAACAGCTGACAAGGCGCCGGCTGATGCAAAAGCTGGAGCGCCGGAAAAAACGGCTGAAGCTCCAGCTGAGAAAGAGGGGCAGCCAGCGGCTGCAGAGGCCGAAACCACTCCCGCAGAAGAGCTTGTCTATCTGAATGTTCAGGACGCGGATATTAAAGATGTTATAAAACAGATCAGCAAAGCTACCGGCAGAAATTTTATTATAGACGATAAAATTAAAGGGAAGATTACCATTATTTCAGAGCGCCCGATGACGCGCGAGGAGGCATATCAAACGTTTCTTTCGGCGCTTGAAGTAGCGGGCTACACAATCGTTAAAGGCCCTGCAGGCGTAATCAAAATTGTGCCGTTAAAAGATGCAACGCGTTCGCCGATTCCTACGCACGTCGATTCCACTCCCGTTACCGATATGTTCATAACGCGCCTTATACCTCTTCAAAATATCAGCGCGGTTGAAATGTCCAATGCGATTAAGCCTCTGATTTCAGCTGAAGCAAATCTCTTCGCATATCCGGCGACAAACACTCTTATTATTACGGATTCCGGAACCAATATCGACCGCTTGATGAAGATTATAAAAGAGTTGGATCAGGAAGGTCCGCAGCAGGTTATGGAAATTATTCCGGTTAACAATGCTTCCGCCCGCGATGTGGCGCAAATGGTCGATCAGCTTTTTGAACAGCAAAAAGCCGCAGGTGGGGCAAAACCCGCCGTGAAAAAAGCCGGAGAGCTGGAAGAGATGGCGGAAGTGTCGAAGATTATACCGGATGAGCGGACAAACTCGATTATCGTTCTTGCAAGCAGAAGAGCGATAGATAAAGTCAAAAGCATTATCCAGAAATTAGACCGCAAGATGGAAGAGGGGCAGGAAGGGAAAATACACGTATATTATCTAAAACATGCGAAAGCCAAAGAGATGGCCGAAACGCTTTCAACTCTGACCGCAGGAGCCGGAGCAGCAAAAAAGGATGCCAAAGGCGGGGGAGCAGCGGGGCCTGTTCTTGCTGAATTTGAAGGCGGAATGAAAATTACCGCTGATGAAGCCACGAATTCGCTGGTAATAACCGCGACGGCTAAAGACTATCAAACGCTTATCGATAAAGTTGTGTCGAAATTGGATATTCCGCGTTCGCAGGTTTACCTTGAAGCCGTTGTGATGGAACTTACGGTTAAGAAGAATAAAAGCTACGGGCTGCTTGGCGCTTTCGGAGGGGGAACCGTCGGCGGCGCGAGAATTTTCGGTTCCGATCCGTATTCAAATACGCTTTCGGGCCTGCTGACAGGCGGCGGACCTTCGGCTTTACCGGGGCTTTTGGGCGGACTCATAGGAAGAGATAATGTTCCGGTAAATATCGGCGGAGAGGAAAGGAGCATTCCTTCGATGGGGATATTCCTCTCTGCGCTTTCCACATACGGCGACTCGAATATTATTTCTACGCCGAATATTTTAACGCTCGATAATCAGGAAGCAAAAATCGAAGTTAAAAAGAAATCATATTATCAGGGCAATCCTTCGATGTCCGGAACCATTTTGCAGTATTCCACGCAGTCCGCAGAAGACGGGCTTATCCTTAAAATTACGCCGCAGAT
>JACPAJ010000066.1 GCA_016180865.1 Deltaproteobacteria bacterium | reverse complement strand
AAACCGCATTAAATATTCGGGAGTATATCTAGAAAAGGGTTGCATAATCAATTGAATGTTCCTACAATAAAGCTAGGGTATGGCAAAAAAAATATTAATAATAGATGATGAAGAGATGCTGCGCTCTCTTCTTAAAACGCGTCTGGAAAATGCAGGGTACAAGACGCAGTCGGCAACAGACGGGAAAGCCGGTCTGGAGCTTGCCCGCAAAGAAATCCCTAACCTTATAATACTTGATATCATGATGCCCGTTCTGGATGGATACCAGTTCTGCCTCATCACGCAAAACGATGAGCGCCTCAGAAAAATCCCAATTATAATGCTTACCGGCATGAATGAGCCGGTAGATAAGATAACCGGAAAAGCTTTTGGAGCTGTTGAGTATATAACAAAACCGTTCGACAGCGTTAAGCTTGTTGAGAGCGTTAACCGGTTGCTGGCAGTATGAAATAAAAAGTAGCGGCGTTTAGCTTTAGTTTATCCTGTTTACCACTTGATTGCCTTGCAGTTCCTGTATTGAATGCAGTTTTCCTGAAGGCCGCATAAAGAAGGGAGATTTATGCAAAATCCGATCAGGAATATTCATGTGCTTCTAGTTGAAGACAGCCCTGCGGATATCTGCTTTATAGAAAAAGCATTTAGCAAACCAAATTCATATTCACATACATATTCATTTTCTATAACAATCGCGCGAACATTAGAAGAAGCGGTTAAAGCGCTTGAAGAGAACGGCATAGATGTCGTTCTGCTTGACCTTAGTCTGTCTGATAGCGCGGGCATAGAAACCTTCAGGAAAATACACAACCAATTTCCAGAATTGCCTGTGGTTGTTCTTACGGCTGCTTTGGACGATTCTCTGGCAACAGGAACGCTGAAAGAAGGAGCTCAAAGTTATATTGTTAAGAAAGATGTTACTCCGGCCTGCCTTATAAGAACGATATTCGACTCGATAGAGCGCAATAAATTAAAAATTGAGGCTGAAGATCTGACAATTATGGGCGTACATGAGCTTAAATCTCCGCTGGCTGTGATTAAAGAGAGTTCTTTGCAGTTATTGGAGGGGCTGCACGGGGAAATCAGCCCCATTCAGAGAAAAATGATTCAAATGACTTTTGACTGCGCGCAAAGGCTGGAAAAGCTTGTCGGCGATCTGTTAGCCGTTGCCAAAATAGAAATGGGAAGAATGACTTTATCTCTTTCGGATGTTGACATATCGGAACTGGCCGGAAAAATCGCCGAGGAGTTCAGGCCCATCATCAGCAAAAACAAACTGGCACTGAAAGAAAGCATTCCGGAAAATAAAATTCTGGTAAAAGCCGATGCAGAAAGGATTTCGCAGGTCATTGCAAACCTTCTGCATAATGCCTTGAATTTTACGAACGGAGGCTTTATCGAGATTAAGGTTTATGAAAAGGACAAATTTGCGGTTGTTTCGGTGACGGACACAGGAATCGGCATCGCGCAGTCCGATTTGGCAAAAGTTTTCGGAAAATTCCAGCAGTTTTCAACGCATAAGGATCGCTGCGAAAAGGGGAGCGGGCTGGGCCTTTATATATGCAAGAATATTGTGGAACTTCATGGCGGACAAATTTCGGTAGAAAGCATACCATTTAAAGGATCGGCATTTAAATTTACTGTGCCTAAAGCCTAACGGTCGGCATTTCCATCCATCCTAAATTTTGCCATTGCAAAGATTCCAGCTGAATGTTACACGACACTGTATTACAAAAGGAGAAAGTTATGACATTTTCAGAATCGAGATTTAACAGCGTTGCAAAGGCTCTTGGTTTTGATATCAGCTGGAGCGATAGCAACAAAGATAGAGCTGTTGTAGATAAAATAGCCGAACATATCTACCGCACAGATCATTTAGCTTCCAGTTTTTCGGTTGCCGGAGGGAAATATCATGCCGTTACAGATCGCCTCGTTGTTGGCAATCCTAAATTATTTCAGGAACTGACGGAAGCAATTCAAAACCACGGCGACAGTTCCGATCCTATCAAGACCGATACAGCTTTTGAAGCCTTGCAGGCCGGTGCAAAGACAATCATAATCCCGGGCTTAAAATTAAATGAAGATGAATACCCTGATTTTTTGATTATTCAGTCGTTTGAAACATACGTTTCCCCTTTGGAAGCCGATAAGCATGAAACCGTTGCTTTTCTTGCAACGGTTAATGGCAATGGCGGCAGCAAGGGCATGGAAAGTCCGACTGCCGATATGATGAAAGGAGCTGATCTAAGGGATATAATCCGCTATCCCGAAAACGGCCATCCGGTGAATAAAATAGGCGTTCTGCGTGATAATGATATCGTATATTCAGCGTTCAACCCCGCAAAGCAGGCATATGAAAAAAAATTGCTTTCCGACGCCAAAAAACCGACACCGCAGGAGAACTTCGACGCTCTTTTTTCTGTGAGCAAATATTTTAGCAATTCGTTTGGATATCTTATAACCGTCATGGGATCCCAGCTGAGCAAGGGAGCGAAGGCTGAAGAATATGTTGAGGCTGTAAAGACAGCTTTTTACAACAAGACGTCCTTTGCGTTTACAACCTTAGCGGATCAATATGCCGCCCTTAAAGAAAAAAGCGCCGGCGATACGGTTGACGGTGTATATCTTCCCTTTGCAAGAGTTTTGGTTGAGGAGGCCAGAAAAACTTTAATTCTCAGCGAAGAGGATAAAATAAAAGAAGCAGCGCTGAAAGCAAAGAGCCAGGAAGTGCTGCATACGGCAATCGGTAAGTTTACATGGAACGGAAAGCAGATGGGACGGCAGGATTATTATAAAGCTCTGGAAGAACTTAGCAGCCCCAAGGAGAGAGAAGATGTTGCGAAAACATTTGCTGCGATGGCAATAGCCGCTCATAGCTCGGAAAATGGGCTTTTTTCGACAATCGATACACTGAATAAGATGGCCGTAAAGTATGGATATAAAAATTATCCCGATATGGTCGTTAGAGTTCAAAATTTGTCGGATTTGGAATCGTTTGATAAGATGATGGCGGCATGGGCGGCGAAACACGGCCATGAACTGGAGGCATTTATCGCCGAATTGAAGGATTTGAACGGGGGAAAATCGGTCAATGAATGGGACGTGCC
>JACPAJ010000116.1 GCA_016180865.1 Deltaproteobacteria bacterium | reverse complement strand
AATTCTAAGCCTTTAAAGCTGATGTCTTTTTCATCATTTAATCCTATCCCTATTAAGTTCAGTGTCATAAAGCAATCTTATTTATTTCTATTTTTAATTGTTTGTAAATCCAGTATACTAAAATATGTATTTCACAATTCAGAAATATTTATATAGTAAATCACTAATGGAAATAGAATTTAATAAAATTTAAGAAAACTCTTTTGAGTTTTTTTAGCGAAAAACTCAAAAACTAAACAAGCTTTTTTTAGCGAAAAAGCGTGTTTATACGACTTGTTTTCAGTATAAATGGTTTGTGTTAGTTAATGTTGTGTAAAAGTTATTTGTTAGCGCAAACAACTTCTTTCTAAAGGAGTCAAGATACTTAACTCCAATATAAATATTTTGGTACTCTAGTGTTTATATTGGAAAATATATTTTGAAACCACAAAATCGAGGGGTGAAAATATGGATACAGTTGAGGGCGCAGCAAAAGACAGTAGTACAAAAAATAAATTAGAAGAATTTGAAGTAGGGCAAGCAAAGATAAAAGTAATAGGCGTAGGTGGCTCTGGCAATAATATGGTTGGATGGCTCTATAATAAGGGCATAAAAGGAGCTGAGATTTTAGGCTGTAATACTGATAAGCAGCATTTAGATATGATCCAAGCTGATAAAAAATTTTTATTGGGAAAAGGTGTAACTCGTGGCTTAGGCTGCGGTGGCTTTCCTGAAAAAGGAGCAGAAGCTGCAAAAGAAAGCCTGCAGGAAGTAAAGGAATATCTTAAAGATTCTGACATGGTTTTTGTATGCGCTGGCATGGGCGGCGGTACAGGAACAGGCGCAGCTTCGATAATTGCGCATGTAGCTAAAGCAGCAGGAGCAATTGTTATAGGAACAGTAACTATGCCTTTTAAGATTGAGAGGGATTGCAGGAAATTTACCAATACAACATGCGTTTGCAGTGGCAAATGAGCTTGTAGCAACAATGATAAAAGGCATTGTAGAAACAATAGCTATCCCAAGCTTGGTCAATCTTGACTATGCGGATGTTAAGGCGATAATGACAAATGGCGGAGTTGCTGCTATAGGCGTAGGCTCATCAGATACTACAAACAAAGTTGAAGAAGCTGTAAAAGGCGCTTTGCAAAATCCGCTTTTGGACATAAACTACCAAGGCGCAACCGGTGCCTTAATACATGTAATTGGTGGCGAAGATATGACGCTAGACGACATAAATAAGGTTGGTGAATTAGTTACAGAAAGCCTTGACCAAGACGCAAATGTAATCTGGGGAGCAAGAGTAGATGATGACATGAAAGGCAAAATTACAGTTATGACTATAGTGACAGGTGTGCAAAGCCCATGGATTATGGGCAAAGAAAAAGCGTTTAAAACGCCTCAGATGGAGTCCATAAGCGAAGAGCTTGGCATAGAAATTTTAGATGAATGATCACCCTTTAGTTTTTGTGGTGACACCCTAACGGGTGTTGTTTTCTGTGCCTCCATTTCTGAAAAACCACCCCCAATGTTTTAAGTGTGGAGGCAACTCGTCCCCTGCAAAAGGGGATTTTTATTTTTTTTTCAGAAATCCAATTTAAAATCAAATTTACTTTATACACTCTATTGCTACTTTTGCTGCTTTTTAGACGAAACTTTTTCTATACGCTCCTTAATCCTTTTCCCAGTCTTCTTAACCAGCTTTTTGCCCTCTTCAACAACTCTGGCATTGAAAGCGCTCCACCATCCAAGATGGGTTCTTGGGCTTTCTACACGGCCCCACCATTTCTCAAAAAACATCATGTGCTCTATTCTATATTTTGGAGGTGGTTCAGGATTTTCATCCGCATAGCCTATTGTAATTACTCCTTGAACAGGCTTATCTTCCTCTAAGTTCAGAATCCTTATTATTTCATCCTCATCAAAAGCGCCAACCCAGCATGCTCCCAAGCCAAGGCTATGTGCAGTTAATAGCATATTTTGAATTGCAGCTGCACATCCTTGTATTGTGTAAAGCCTTGAGCCTCTTATGCCGTAATACCTTTCAGCCTTTTCAGGCTCAGCGACAACCACAATAAAGATTGGCGCATTTTCCATCCATTCCTGCTGCAAACAGGCTTGCGCTATAGCTTTTCTTTTTGCATCAGTCTTAACTACAATAAATTTCCAGTTCTGCAAGTTGCCTGCGCAAGGGGCATATTTTCCAGCCTGCATTATAGTTATAATGTTATCCCACGGAACTAACTTGTCTTTATATTTCCTAATGCTTCTTCTGCCCCTTATTGCATCAAAAACTTCCATAGGGCATATTCTTAAATTGATTATTAATAAATTTATTGTTTTAAGATAGTCCTTACAATAGAATAAGTTTTTGGATACTTCTCAATGTCAAGAATCTGGGTATGCAAAATTTCCGAAAATCCGGAGCACGTTCCATTGATGTAATAATTCTCGCTGTATTCAAGCTCTGCATTCTCTTTCGTGACAACACCATCACCATTTTTTCCTTCCATATCGCATCCAACGCCAATAATATTATAGATTTTGGCATGTTTTGGAACTTTTAATGGGTCATTGAGCTTTTTTATAAAAATGCTGTCTTCTAACATATCCTCACATTCTTTTTTTTCGCCAAGAATCGGGCAGTAGCTGCTTGTTGTTCCTGATATTCCTTTATTAGGCGCAGCCACCATAACTATCTTATAAACCGAGCTGTCTCCAAAAATCTGCATGTAGCTTCTTGCCACTAAGGAGCCCATGCTATGCGTTATTAATATGACTTTATCTTTCGCAGTCCTGAATTTAACTAAATCTATCATTTCCTTCAATCTTATGGCATATACTTCTATGTTCTCGCTCTTTCTTGTTGCTATAGAATAACTGCTAACATTGTAATAGCTTACCAAATAATAGCTCCCCTTTAATGAAAGTGGATTGGATGACAAGCCCCAATTGCCGTAATCTACTTCAGAGTAATTTGAAATTGGCGTAATTGTTCCTGCGCTTATGTAGCCATCTTCCTCTAATTTTGCCTGCAGCTTATTAAAGGCATCGAGTGAAAAATCAGGATTATTATCCCTGTTAAAGGAATGCCCGTGCAAAAACAAAACAGGATACAGCAAAGCATCATTTTTGCATTCATCCTTCATGCAGCATTTTTTGCATTCCCCGAATACGCAGCACAATGGATAATTTTCGCTAAGCGCTATATTGATTCTAGAGCTAAAATTGCCTTTCTTTGGCATTTCAGCAGTGTTCAAGTCTATTTTTTTTTCATAGTATTCTGAAATATTTATTTCCTGATCTTCGCAATACCTTTCATAATATTGCAGAGATTCATTCGACAACTCAATCTGCATCAGCGACATTATTTCCTTTTTTGAAAAATCCCCGTAATTTATTTCTTCATATGCGCTTAAATTTGTCATGCTCATATTGATGAATATGCCCAAAGAGTTATTTTCCTCTTTGCTATCAACGCTGAGGTTTACTGCTTTTTCATAAGCCTTTTTTGCTGCAAAATGCAGTCTCTCTTTTTTTGCAGTCTCCAAAAGATTTTGCAATTTGTCAATCTCATAATTTTTCCCCATTTCTTCGGATTTGTTGTTATATTGCTTGTAAGTTTTATTGATATATTGAAAGAAACCGCATAGCCCATTGCTCTTTGCATCATTTACAGCCAAAGAATCTTTTATTGAAACCGGTAAATTAGTTTTATTAAGGCAATCCTCTTTAATCGCGCAAAGCTTGCTTTCTTCTAGCATATTATAATATGTTCCATTGAGGTAAATCATTTTAAATAAATCTCCTGATTTTTCTTCAAAATTTTTTATTTTTTCCTTGGTAAGCTTAACTTCATTATCTAATGAAGCATAGCCTGAAAAGGCATTTTTCAATAGGGGATGCGATTGCCTCCGCTAAAAACACATACGACAAAATCTGCAGGGAAGAGCTCTCCATAAATAATAAGCTGAATACTATCGATATCGACCGGGAAAACCTAATTTGCGAACTTAAAAAAGAGGGCGAATTTGAGCGCGCAAGACTTATCGAGCTTGCGACAAAATACGGCGAGGAGCTTAAAAAAGACGCGACTCTTTCTATAAAATACGAAGTCGAGAAAGCGATATTAACCATTAAGAAACAAATCGCCGGCGAAGTTGTCGAACTTGTTTCGCGGCGGCTTGCAAAAGAAACTTCTGCAGACGATTATAAAAAAGCGATGAATTCATCTCTTGGAGAAATAGAAGCCGGATTATGAAAGAACATGTTATATCCATAAGATATGCTTCCGCATTATTAAGCCTGGCCAAGTCTGAAAATGCCATTGGAGAGGTGCGCCGAAGCTTGGAACATTTCATTTCGATTGCTCATTCCCAAAAGGGGCTTTTAACATGGATCGCCGACGAAGAAATCCCGCGTCAAAAACGCCTTGTCCTTGTGCGCGAAATTGCCGGAGCCTCCGCAATTCATCCGCTTGTCGCCAAATTTATCGAAGTTCTGATCAATAAAGACAGAATCAAGCATATTTATCATATCGCAAAATCATTCAATGCACTTGCCGATAAAGAGGAAGGAATCGTAAGAGGAACGGTGCTTACAGCCGCGCTTGCCGATGCCGAAGCTGCAAAGCAAAAACTTGAAAATTCGCTCGGCAAAAAACTCAACAAAAAAGTGATTCTCACCTTAAAAGAGGATCCATCCCTGATTGGAGGAGTTCTATTAATGATCAGAGACAAAGTCTGGGATGCAAGCATTAAAAGAAAATTACACGAAATTAAGGAGAGACTATGTCAATAAGGGCAGATGAAATATCCAGAATTATAGCGCAGCACATAAAAGACTTTGGCCATGAAGTCGTATCCGAAGAGGTCGGCCAGATTCTATCGGTCGGAGACGGAATCGCAAGAGTTTATGGGCTTGAAGGAGCGATGGTTGGCGAGCTGGTCAGCTTTCCCCATAATATCACCGGAATTATTCTGAACCTTGAAGAAGATTCCGTCGGTATCGCAATCATGGGCGAAGATGTCGCCTTAAGAGAAGGGGATATCGTAAAAAGAACCGGCCGCATTGCAGAAGTTCCGGTTGGCGACGCAGTTGTCGGGCGCGTTGTTGATGCGCTCGGAAGGCCTATAGACGGCCTTGGACCGATAAAATCGACCGAAACGAGAAAAGTTGAAATTAAAGCGCCCGGAATTGTTGAAAGACAGCCGGTTAGAGAACCTCTGCAAACGGGCATTAAAGCAATCGATGCCATGACGCCCATCGGGCGCGGACAGCGCGAGCTTATCATAGGCGACCGCCAGACGGGAAAAACCGCAATTGCAATTGATACAATCATCAACCAAAAGGGTAAAGACGTATTCTGCATTTACGTGGCGGTTGGACAAAAGCTTTCAACGGTCGCCCGCGTTGTCGATAAGCTAAAATCCAACGGCGCGATGAAATTTACAACCGTGATTGCCGCTTCCGCCAGCGATCCCGCTCCTTTGCAGTTTCTTGCTCCGTTCAGCGGCGCTGCAATGGGAGAATATTTTAGAAATTCCAAACGGCATGCTCTTATCGTGTATGATGATTTATCCAAGCACGCAGTGGCTTACAGGCAGATGTCTCTATTGCTTAGGAGGCCTCCGGGGCGCGAAGCATATCCCGGCGACGTTTTTTATCTGCATTCCCGCCTGCTGGAACGTGCGGCAAAGCTTTCGGAGAAAAAGGGCGGAGGATCTTTAACTGCATTGCCGATAATTGAAACGCAGGCCGGCGACGTTACGGCTTATATTCCGACAAACGTTATTTCCATTACCGACGGGCAGATATATCTGGAGCCCGACCTTTTCTATTCCGGCATAAGGCCCGCTATTAACGTCGGACTTTCAGTTTCGCGCGTCGGAGGAAACGCCCAGATTAAGGCGATGAAGCAGATTGCAGGCACATTGCGGCTGGAGCTCGCCCAGTTCAGAGAGCTAGCTGCTTTTGCCCAGTTTGGCGCAGACCTTGATCCGTCAACCAAAAAACAGCTGCACAGAGGGGAAAGACTCGTAGAAATTTTAAAGCAGGGCCAGTATAAACCGATGGAGGTCTCGATACAAATTCTGCAGATTTATGCCGCAACAAACGGATGGATTGATGATTATCCGATCGAAAAAATCAGGAACTATCTTTCTGAACTCGAATCTTTCTTCGATTCAAAGCATCCGGAAGTCATAAAAGATATGAACGAAAAGAAAACGCTGGACGATAATTTAAAACAAAAAATTAACGCAGCCCTTACGGAGCTTAAAAATCAGTTTGCATAAGAAATGGCTACTTTAAAATCAATACGAAAGCGTATTAACGCGACCAAAAACACAAAAAAGCTGACGCGAGCAATGAGAATGATCGCGGCCGTAAAGCTAAGACGCGCCCAGATGAAGGCCATCGAAGCTCGCGTTTTCAGCAATGAAATCATGAGGCTGCTTACGGAAACGATTAAGCGCGGAACCGCGGTAAAAAATCCGCTTCTGGAAGAAAGAAGCGAAAGAAGCGGATCGACCGACATAATTATTTTCACGTCCGACAGAGGAATGTGCGGGACGTTCAATGAAAATTTACTGTCCCACGTCTCGCATTTCATCGAAGACAAAAAAGAAAAAGGAATCGGCATCAACTGCTACGTCATCGGAAGAAAAGGGCGCGATTATTTTAAGAAAACGGGGACTAAAATCGAGAAAGCCTACGTCCATATCACGGAACCGGAGTTTAAAAAAATAGCGGAAACCGAAATGCCGTTTTTTAAAGAACGTTTTTTGAACGGACTTGTCGATGAAGTTTTAATAGCCTTCAATAAATTCAAAGGCGTCGGAAGCTCCGAGCCAAAACTTGAAAGGCTTTTTCCGGCTTCTCCTCCCGTTGTAGTGGAGGAATATGCCGTCAATTATATCTATGAACCGACGAAGGAAAATGTCATAGACTGGCTGATTTCACAAAGCATAGCATCTCACTTTAATCAAGCGTACCTTGAATCTGCGGCAGGGGAGATTTCTGCCAGAATGGTTGCAATGGACAAGGCCACAAGAAACGCAGAAGATCTGATCACCGGCCTTACGACCCAGTTTAATAAGGCAAGGCAATCGTCAATCACAAAAGAGCTGATCGATATTGTCGGAGGGGCGGAAGCGCTAAAATAAAAAGGATAAATTATGACTCAAAAAGAACAAGCAAAAGGAAAAATAATGCAGGTAATGGGGCCTGTGATCGATATCCAGTTTCCGGAAGGAATAGAGCTTCCTGAAATTTATACCGCGCTGAAGATCACAAATCCGTCTTTGAACGATAAAGAGTGGAATTTGATTGTCGAGGTGGCGCAGCATACCGGCGAAAATATTGTCAGAACAATAGCGATGGATTCGACCGACGGATTGAAGCGCGGGATGGATGTTTTTAATACCGGCCTTCCGATACAAATGCCGGTCGGAAAGGAAGCGCTGGGACGAATATTAAATGTTGTCGGTGAGCCGGTCGATGAAGCAGGCCCTATAAACACTAAAAAAACCTATCCGATCCACAGATCTGCCCCAACTTTTGAAGAGCAGACGACAACGCTTGAAATGTTTGAAACCGGAATTAAGGTGATCGACATGCTGGCGCCTTATTTAAAAGGCGGAAAAATCGGCCTTTTCGGCGGAGCAGGCGTCGGAAAAACCGTCGTCCTTATGGAATTAATCAATAACGTCGCCCAGCATCACGGCGGGTATTCCGTTTTTGCCGGAGTAGGGGAGAGAACAAGAGAAGGAAACGATCTCTGGCTGGAAATGAAAGCAAGCGGCGTTATAAATAAAGCTGCGCTTGTTTACGGCCAGATGAACGAGCCTCCCGGGGCGCGCGCGCGCGTCGGGCTTTCGGCTTTAGCGGTTGCGGAATATTTCCGCGATGAAGAGAGGCAGGACGTTTTGTTATTTATCGATAATATATTCCGTTTCACTCAGGCCGGAAGTGAAGTTTCAACTCTTTTGGGAAGAATTCCGTCTGCCGTCGGTTATCAGCCAACGCTTGCAACCGAAATGGGCGAACTGCAGGAACGCATCACTTCCACAAGAAACGGCAGCATCACATCGGTGCAAGCTATCTATGTGCCGGCCGATGACTTGACGGACCCCGCTCCGGCAACGGCATTTTCGCATCTGGATGCAACAACCGTTCTTTCGCGTTCGCTTGCCGAGCTTGGAATCTATCCGGCGGTTGATCCGCTCGATTCGACATCAAGAATATTAACGGCGGATGTCGTCGGCGAAGAGCACTACAAAGTTGCGCGCGAGGTGCAGCGCATATTGCAGCGTTATAAAGATTTGCAGGATATCATCGCCATTTTGGGCGTCGATGAATTATCGGACGAAGACAAACTTACCGTCTCCCGCGCGAGAAAAATTCAGAAATTCCTTTCGCAGCCGTTTTTTGTGGCTGCGCAGTTCACAGGACTTGAAGGAAAATATGTCAAATTAACCGACACGATAAGAAGCTTTAAAGAAATCTGCGACGGAAAGCACGATAATCTGCCGGAACAGGCGTTTTATATGGTGGGATCAATCGACGAAGTAGTAGAAAAGGCAAAGAAGCTTTCAAGCTAAAATTTATGCAATTACGGATAGTCACATCGGAACGGGAGATGCTTTCAACTGAGGTTGACAGCGTCATACTGCCGGGAGAAAACGGCCAAATGGAGATACTTCCCGGGCATACGATGCTCCTTTCAATTCTTCAGGCCGGCGAAATTCAATATTCCAACGCCTCCAAAACCGACCACGTTCTGATAACTTCCGGCTGCGTGGAAGTAAAAGACGATAAAATTCTGGCATTGGTTTAACTTGACTTTATGCGTCGTTATGGTACGTTATCCCTGCGAAGGCAGGGATCTCATTTATACAATCTAGATTCCCGCTTTCGCGGGAATGACAGACTTTTGCAGGGATGACAGAGAATATTATAGGAGGGTCTAAATGGCAACAAGCTCAATCGATCTTAGAAGGCTTAATGATGCGGTAACTTCCGGCGCAGGTTATGCGGTCGGATTTGGACCGGAATATGTAAGCGAGCTGGCAAGTTTTGACACCGTCGGATTTGATATTAATGGCGATGGGCTTCCTGAAGGAGACGGCATTCTAACAAGGGATGAATACATCGCTGCAAGAAGCAAGATCACTAACATTCCAGAAGAAATAGCCGCGTACGATTTTGATTACGTCGCTAATAAAATAAATACAACCTGCACTAAACTTGAAGAGGCGCTAGATAATCCGGTTGTTACAGGCCTTCAACCCGGCCTTCTCCTATATTGCGAGCCGGAAAAAGCAAAAGAAATGGCGAAAAGATTAATAACCGCTGAAAAAGTAGGTGCCGAGGGAAATCTGCGGATGCTATTGCATAGTCTTCCGCCTCCGGACAGAGCTGATCTGCTTATATGGCTGGCTCAAAGTGAATACGCAAAAAAATGTTTAAATCCCAATAACGTGTACGCAACAATGACAGAATTGCCATTAGACCGTAGCAGAGCAGCATTTATCAAAACGCTCCTTTTAAATGACTCCCTTTCATATTTTCGCATCCACATTTTGCACCATCTGAATAATATTCTTTCTGATGATCTGGAAAAGAGTAAAATCTTAAAAGATATGCTCTCAAAAGGAGATGAAAATTCTATCCCATTCAAGCAGGAATTGCTTTTTCAGGTTGCTCAATTGCCGGAAAGTTGCTGGCCTGAATTTAGAGATCAAATTAAGTATGATGGGGAGATTACCGTTACCTCGCGACCCATTAGCGATAATGAATGGCATAGCTTTCTTAAATTTCGTTTAACACATCCGGATCCGCGCTTCAGCAGGGATGCGGCGAACCGCCTTTCAGCCGTTAATGACAACGCAGAAGATAAAATAATATTTAAATCCCTCTTTAGTATAGCGTTAAAAAGCTCCGACAAGGAGACAAAACTTAACGCCGCGGGATCCTTTGCTCGGGTTTCTGCATGGCTATTTGATGATGATGCCGAGAAAAACAAATATTTTCAAATGATTTTAGATTCCGGCCTTACTACGGAAGAGTGCTTAAATTATTTAAAGTTCAAGGGAATCACACAATCGTGCGATGATTTTACATGCAGACCCCTCTCGCTTATCGCGCAACTTGAAGAAAAAATCAAAAAAGACAAAGAAGCGGCGGAAGAAAAAGCGGGGTCGAGAGGTTGCTCCCTGTCGGAATTTTAAAACGCCCAAGCCGGAATATGTATCACCTCAAGCTTACCCTCTTTTTCCACTTTTACGGTGTTTCTTGTAAAACAGAACACACTCCTCGCTCTTGTCTTTTCAGCCAATCTCAAGAGATTCTTTAGCTCGCGCCTTTGGATGGAATCTGAATATTTAACCTCTGCCATGATGGCGCCTTCAAAACGCCCCGGCACTGAAGAGACAATAAAGTCAACCTCCACATCATCCTTGCGATAGAAACGAACGGAATCTCCAAATCTCGAGGAAAGAACTCCAGCAATAAAAGTCTCAGCCAAATGACCTGCTTCTTGCTGCCAAAGAGGATGACCTTGCGAAAGTTTCAAAAAGGCCGCACTGAAATTGGGGCTGGGAACATATCCCTTCCTTAAGAGCCTTCTTTCTTCACGAGCGGAAGAAGTAGAATTTGGAAGCTGAAGATGTAACAACGCCTCTTTTAAATATCCAAGATACGAGCCGATCGTGTTCCTGTTGATGCCGGCTGAACTCGCAAGATTGTTAATTTCCAGCAAATTCGCCGACTCCCTCATCAAGATATTGTAAAGAAATGCCAGCTCGTCAGGCCGGCGTATCTGAAAAAGACGCGGTATGTCGTAAAGAAGCGTTTTTTTGTAGGTAGAATTTCTGATATAATTGCGGGCTTCTTCCTCGGGCCAGCTGACTACTTCCGGAAACTGCCCGCGCAATAGGTATTCATCGAACTTGTCGCTTATGTTAGGCGCGGCGATAATGATATCCTCCAGTGCAGACATGACACGACTTTCATCAAAATTTTCCAGATCAACATTAATGACCGAGAGGCTTTGGGCGGAAGCCGAATCTTGATTTGACAATAATAAATATTCCCAAAAAGAGAGCGGCTGCACAGCGAACTCAATAACACGCCCCGACAGTGATTCCGTTGTCTTTTTCTGAATAAAGAGCGAAGACGAGCCTGAGATTATGAATTTAATTTCAGGCTGCCGGTCATAATATCTTTTTAAAATATGTTGCCAGTTTTTTACGAATTGTATCTCGTCTATGAAAAAAAATATCCTGCCACTATTATCTTTGGGGACTCCGGCAATCACCGAACTGATGATGTGATCAAGGATGTCGGGATTTCTATTAACCAGCTCTTCATCAAAACTTGCCTGACAGATATTCTTTGGCGGGGTATTTTGCCCGACAAACTCCATTATCTGACGCATTATTACCGATTTGCCAACGCGTCGCATACCCAAAAGCCCCAAAATCTGTTGTTTTTCCAAATTAGCCTTAATTGTATAAAATTGAGGTCTAAATAATATACGCCATTCCTTGGGCAATTCTACCCGTCCACTTTGCCAATGGGGATTAGATTCGTATAAAAAACGTCTGATTTCAATTGATTGCATCATATATAATTATATTATGCATAAAACGTTGTTTTATGCAAGTTATATATTGCCAGTTCTATATTGTCAGCTTATTGTAAAGAAATATTTATTAGTATTGTAAGAAAAAATAATCCGCGCCGGGAGGAGGGACAGTCTCCCGACGCGGATTTTTGTGGCTTTTTACGGCCGCTGAACCGCAACTCCGGCCGATTGCGCCGGCTGCTGTAATGCGCCGAGAGGCTGTGCCTTTACAACCTTGGCTGTTGTGGGACCGTCTAGCGTCAGGTAGGTTTGAAATTTGGCAAACATCTTATCGCCTATTCCTTTCACCTTCGTTAAATCCTGAATTGCTTTGAAAGGGGTTGTCTGGCGGAAAGCTATAATTGCATCCGCTTTGCCTTTTCCGACCCCCGGCAAAAGCATCAGTTCCGCTGCCGTAGCCGTATTAATATTTATGACTCCCGTAAGCTGCTTTGTCTCTTTTACTGCCGCAAATACATTTGCGGAAATTGCCGCCATCGCGACAATCAGCACTAATCTTTTCAACATAGTCTTTACTCCTTTTCTTTGGTTACTCTTGGATCTCGTATGTGGATACGCCCGTCAATCGGGATGACATCTAAAAATGCGTTTATCGAGCCATCCTTATTGGTAAAAGCGGATCCAATTCTGGTCCATATGCTTTTTTTACCGTCTCCGAGGTCCTTTATATGAAAGACCTCTTTCCTTTGTACCGACATTTTTCCTCCTTTAGGGCCCTTATAATCTGTGCACGAATTTCTAATAAGCAACTTGCGTGCCAAGTTAGTTGGATGGGAAGATAGGGAGATAGGGAGGTGGGGAGATGGGAAGATTGGAAGATCGTTGGATGACAAAGCATTAGATATGATATTTCAATATGTTAGATAATGATTAAACAATGGCATTATCTTGTTGTCTTGCTAGATACCTATCTTGCCATCTCCCTATCTGGCCATCTGGCCATCCTCCTATCTCACCAGTAAAAACTGACGAAAACTGTGCAGATTTTAGATGAAAAACGTTTTTATTTGTCCCGCGATACGGCGTAATCCGCAATTGCTGCCAGGGCGTCTCTTTCGAGAGACGGTTTAAACGGCATAAGGGCGTCTTTGGCGATTTTTACATATTTTTTTGCGAGATTCATTGATTCCTGCAAAGTTCCAAGATTTTCCAGAATCGCCCTGATTTCTTTAAGCTTTGCCGCATCAAGCGTATTTGCCAAAAGAGCATCTTTAAGTATTTTCCCCTCGCCTTCACTGCATTTCTTAAGCGCAAGGATTATAGGCAGCGTTAATTTGCCTTCGCAAAGGTCTGTACCGGTCTTTTTGCCGAGATTAACATCGTTTGAAACATAATCCAAAACGTCATCTGCAAGCTGAAAAGCGATGCCGATGTTTAATCCGTAGGTTTTCATCGTCTCTTCAAAGTTTTTCGATGCACCCGCCAAAATTGCTCCAAGCTGGCAGGAACAGGCAAACAGCATCGCTGTTTTAAGCTCTATTATCCTTAAATAATCTTCCTCATTAATATCAAAATCGCTGCTTCTTACGATTTCAAGTATCTCGCCCTCCGTTGTATTTTTAACGGCTGCGGTAATCGAAGATAAAATCCTGTCGTTTCCGTAAGAGATCGCGATTTCGCTTGCGCGGCACCATAAAAAATCTCCGACTAAAATGGATATCTGATTTCCCCACTTTACATTAGATGCCGGCTTGCCTCTGCGGATTTCCGCGTCATCCAACACATCATCATGCATAAGGGATGCCGCGTGAATCATTTCAACCGCCGCCCCAAGATCGGCCGCTTTTGTAACAGGATAGCCTAATAGCTTCGATGTTAAAAGCAGAAGGGCAGGGCGAATTCTTTTTCCGCCGTTTTGAAGAACATATTTAGCCGCTTCGGTAACAAGGCCGACGCTTGAGCCGGTGTGCTGAATAAGAACGTCTTCAACTGCTTTAAGATCTGCCTGAACAGGAAGGCATATTGTGGCTAGAGACATGCGCAAAGCATATATTTGCAAGCCTTATATTGTCAAAGCCAAATTATTTTGGTATAAACTCCCTAATCTGTTCACGGGAGATTGCCACGCCGAAGCACTCAAAGGATTGAGTGCTCGGCTCGCAATGACAGATAAATTATGAGGGGAGTTATCTTAATTCACGGCTTAACGGGAACTCCGGCTACAATGGCGCCATTAGCGGAAGCTTTTGGAAAAGCCGGCTATAAAGTCATTACGCCGATTTTGGCCGGTCACGGAGAAACTCCAAAAAAACTTTCGGCGATAAAATGGAATGAGTGGTACGATGACGTTTGTAAAGCGTACGATGCATTAACAACCGATGCCGGCGAAATATACTGCGCAGGCATTTCTCTGGGCTCTCTTCTTGCGCTAAAACTGGCGTTAGACAAACGCCGGCCTCTGAAAAAAATCGCGGCGCTTTCCACTCCTTTAAAATTATCTCCCCTGCTGGAAAAGATGATTCTGCCGCTGACGCACATTCCTCCGTTAAGGTTTTTCCTGAAATATTCCAAAAAAGACTGGAAGGAAGGAGTGCTCGACGAAATCGGCCGCGAAATATATAAAAATGCAAGTTATCCCAAAATGCCGGTAAAAAGCGTATGGGAGCTGCAAAAGCTGCAGAAAGATCTGTTAAAAAATCTGCCTCAGCTTAAAACTCCCGTCCTTCTGATTCATTCCATTAAGGATAAGGTTGCGCTGCCGCTTAATGTGGCTCTTTTTCGCAAAATCTCCAAGCTGGCTCCGCCAAAAGTCCTATGGCTGGAGAATTCGCATCATGTCGTAACGCTCGACACGGAAAAAGAGCTCGTCGCCGAATATATCCTTAACTTTTTCAAATAAAGACGTCTTTTTTAAAGGTCGCCTCTCCTGTTCTTGTGTTTACATAATAAATGGCCATCCCGACCTTCATTTCGTAATGCAGGTCGTTTGAATTCGGCAGAACAACCATTTTTGGAGTTTCGGTAAATTTTGCCGTGTTTAGCGAATTGACCGCCGCTTCCGCAATTCGATAGTCCATCTGATTCTTTGCCAGATAGTCGTAATATTGATCGTTATTTCTAAACTGCGCCGGATTTGCGGCCATCATGGCTCTCTTAGTGGAATAATACTTTTTCTGCGCGTCGGCCAATGCTATTGTGGATGCAGTTCTGAAGCTTACATTCGTTCCTTCATTGATGCCGCCTTCTTTCACCGGCAACACATCTCTTGCCGATACGGAAACAACGTTCCCCCGCGCGTCCTTATTAACTATTAATGCGCGCCCGACAAGATCAACGACTTCGCCGCGCGACGTTTTATACTGCTGCTGATAAATTTCCTGTGTTCCTCCCAAATATTCCGTCTTTTGCGCCGGTGTGAATAAAAGGTCATTGCCGAATTTTTTCTCAAAATCGGCGTACGATGTAAAAATATCATCCCATTCATCCGGCAGAGGAGAAATATTCGCGTTCAATCCTCTTTTGACGGCTTCGTTTGTGATAAATGATTTGAGTTCGTTGCGATCGACTCCCAGCTGCAGCACGCTTGCTAAGCCATCCACGCCGTTTAAAACAGCGTCGACAAAATCTTTAGGCGTCGGACGTCCTGTTCTATAATTTGACGCGTGGGCCATAAGAATCTTTAACGTCAAATCGGCGGCTTCGCGATCGCTAAGAGGAAACGGCCTGTCATCGGACATTAAATATTTTTTTATCGCCCAAAAGAATCCCGCATAAACCTGCCCTCTGTCGTGGACCTCCGTTGAAACATCTTTTAAACCCAAATTATTATCGACATTTCTCAAGCCGTCCTTCTTGCTCTCTCCCCGCCCGAGAAACGGCACAAAATCTTCGCTCATTTCGGGATCATTATAAAGAAGGGCCGCAAGAACATCTCCGAAACCTTCATGTATCGCTCCGCCTTCGCCTCTGCTCCAGCCTTCCGGAGCCCCTTCATCCATTATTCCAACTCCTCTATCGGACCATACGCCGAGCAGTTTATTAATATGATCCAAAATCATGTGTCCGGCTTCGTGGCTTGTAATATCGCTGTCGGACGCCAGATGCCATTTATTCTTATTTGTTCCGAAAGTTAAATCATCATTTTGCGGGGAATACCATGCGTTCAAATCGGGAGTGGCATTTGCGTGCGCAATAATAAAAAAGCCCGTTTAATTTTTCTTGACCGTCGACTTTGACCATGCTGCCGTAAAGTTCAAGAGCGTTTTCCGGAAGTCCGAGAAGAGCCGAAATAATCGTTTCACCATCGCTCGATATGCGATTTTCACGCGACCAAATTCTTATGGCTGGAGTAATAACTGTCATATTAACCCCCCTTTTTTGTTTGTTAAATTGGCGTTGATTAAACTTAAGGCGCGTGCTAATTTCTAAGGCATAGGCAGCCTCCTTCGGGTTTCATGTCGGTTGGGGAACCGTATTGTTAATCCAATTTTTTAAGGAAGGCTGCCTTTTTTTGGCTTCCAAACCTTATTTTTTATGGATCAACTGTTATTGCCGGCAATTATACAAAGTTAAATGGGAATTGCAAATAAAATATATGCATTTAATGCATATATATGATTCCTAAGTTTGTGGCTGGAGTCCCTATTGTCAAGAAATTTCTGCGGTGCATTATTATCTAAGATAAATCATCAATATTGAAATAGCCGCCGGGGTAATTCCGGAAATTTCGGATGCCTGTGCAAGATTTTGAGGCTTGATTTCTTTCAGTTTTGCCCTCACTTCATTGGAAAGTCCTTTTACGGAATCGTAATCAAAAGAAGAAGAGAGTTTAAATCTTTCGAGCTGCTTTAATTTTTCGGCCTGCTCATGCTGAATTTTAAGATATCCTTCATATTTTAATTCTATCTCAACGGCTTCCCGAATTTCCAAAGGCTCCGCAGAAAAATCAAACGCTTTCTTCCTCCGAGCCGCGTCTTTCGCCTCTTTCAGCAGCTCTTCTATTTTGCCGCGTTTTACTCAAAATTTCTTATGCTGGCCATCATCCAAAAGGCCGATCTTGTTTCCAAGCTCGGACAAACGCATATCCGCGTTATCCTCGCGGAGCAAAAGGCGGTATTCGGCCCTCGATGTAAACATTCTATAAGGCTCTTCGGTTCCTTTTGTCACAAGATCATCTATTAATACTCCGATATACGCATCGGACCTCGAAAGAATTACCGTCTCCTCATTTAAAATAGACCGCGCCGCATTGATTCCGGCCATTAATCCTTGAGCCGCTGCTTCTTCATATCCGGACGTACCGTTAATCTGCCCCGCGCAATAAAGCCCTGAGACGAGTTTTGTTTCTAGCGTTGGATAAAGCTGTGTTGGCGGCAAAAAATCGTATTCGACCGCATAACCCGCTTTTGCGATTTCGGCGCGTTCAAGCCCTTGAATCGAACGAACAACTTTTAGCTGAACATCGAGCGGCAAAGAAGTGGAAAGCCCGTTCACATATATTTCAGGAATATCGATTCCTTCCGGTTCCAAAAATAGATGATGCCTCTCCTTATCGGAAAATCTAACAACTTTATCTTCAATTGACGGGCAATATCTGGGGCCCACTCCTTTTATTTTCCCTGAATAGAGCGGCGATTTATCCAGCGCGGAACGGATAATATCGTGGGTTGCTTTTGAAGTATGCGTAATAAAGCAGGGAAGCTGGGGAAGGGGATGTAACGTATTTCTAAATGAAAATTTTGGCGCCGGATTATCTCCGTCTTGCCGCACAAGGCCGGAAAAATCGATCGTATCCTTTTTAAGGCGCGGGCATGTCCCGGTTTTTAACCTGCCGAGTTTAAATCCAAGCTTTACAAGGCTTTTTGAAAGGCCGTGAGAAGCAAAATCATCGGCTCTGCCGCCTTCAACATGCGTTAAGCCATAATGCAGAAGGCCGTTTAAAAATGTTCCCGTGGAAATAATCACTTTCTTTGCCTGAATATTTCCAGCGCTTGTTTTGACGCCTGAAATTTTGCCATCATCAACAATTATTTCTTCAACCAACGCTTCTTTTACCGTAACATTGCCATTGTGACAAAACGCCTGCACATGTTTCATATAGCTGTTTCTATCGGACTGGCACCGCGTGGCTCTAACGGCGGGTCCTTTACTCATATTTAAGCGTCTGAATTGTATGCCGGTAAAATCCGCCGCAACGCCCATTTCGCCGCCAAGCGCATCAATTTCACGGACGAGCTGCCCTTTGGCAAGGCCTCCAATTGCGGGATTGCAGCTCATATGCCCTATTGTTGATATGCGTCCGGTAATAAGGCAGACGGAAGCCTTTTGGCGGCCTCTGCTTAAAAAAATGCGGGAGGCTGCTAGCGTTGCTTCAATTCCTGCATGCCCCCCGCCGATTACTACTATGTCATACATAATGAGAGACCGTTGATAACAGAGATTCTTAGAACGTTTCAAAAATAAGATACTGCAAAATGCGCTCCTGCGGCCAGAATCCCTGAGTCGGGCACTGATGCGCCGTATGATAAGATGAATAAGCGATTTTGCCGCCGTTGGAGCCGTATGAAACAGATGCCGTAAGCGGTCTGTTATCCATTCCAAAATCCGCGCTTGAACCACTTCCTGAATCTATCCAGAGAGTCGGAATAAGAGCCCCGCTCCCGGAATGCGCCGAATCTATCATTGCCCAGTTCCCTAAGAAATCTCCAATTGGAATCGTATCATCAGTTTTTAAAGCCCCCGTAACCTGGGTATAACTTCCGCTTCCGGAACAATCGCTTCCGGCGTCATATTCTGTCGTCGGATTTCCCGGAACGGTCGCATCCAAAGTGCTGGCATTCACCGTAACCTCGCCCAGCCAGTTTTGCATTGTGGAATCATTAACAACTGCATCGGCTGTTATGCTGCCGCTGCCATACTCCGCGGCATCTATGGCGCCTGCGGAATTAGGATCGGCTGAATCGCCGTAAAATTTCAGAAAAGCGGGAAATATTTGCTCGATATAATCATAGGCCCTGTCGGTAACATATAACTTCCCGCCGTTAGCCATATATTCCGAAATGCGCACCTGAATATCATTATCGCTTAAATCGGCGCTATCTTCATAATCATGCGCGCCACAATTAATGAAAATAATATCGAAGCTTTCCATGTCGATCGTCCCGTCCAGAAGTTCAGAAAAATTATTATATTCCGTGTCATCAAGAGTATCGTCTCCATCGATTAGCGTAAATTGAAACGGCTGTGATATATCCAACCGTCCATTCGAACCAAGGGTTCCAAAACCAAGCTTTGCTAAAACATCTTCTATATCATCCCATTCTCCGGTTACCACCGCCATGGTTGGCGCACCTGCGCTTGTTGTTGATGGAAATGTTGTATCGGCTGCGGCCAATGTGCATGTCGTTCCGCTGCAATCAAGCGTTGTAGTCTTGGCAAGAGAGCCTTTGACAATTTTCAGAGTTGTTGCCGTGCTTGGGCAGGCAGTACTATCAAGCGTAAATGTCCCGTCCGGCAGAGAACATGTCTCCGCGCACGCGGTTTCCGGAGGGTCATCGCAAGTCGTCGTTCCATCCGAGCCCGTAACGGTTTTTCCGGCAGGCGCTTTATTTTTAACTACCATCGTCGATCCGCTGGACGGAATATAAATCGTTGCTCCGGCAACAGGATCCGTGCCGTTTGGAGCGAATACCGTGCCTGTCAGGCTGTCGGCATCGCTAAGGCCGGAACTGCTGCTTGTAGAGCTTGCCCCTCCGCCGCATCCTATAAGCGCGCCTGTAATTGCAACAACCGCTATAATATTTTTAATGTTCATAATTTTCCCCTCTGTTGACGGGCCTATCATAATTCGATAATTCTTCAAGCCAATTTACTTCCCGATGCAAAATTTATCGAATATCTCATTTAAGACGTCTTCACTTGTAACTTCGCCTGTGATTTTTCCAAGATTTGTCATTGCAAGCTTGATGTGAACCGCAATAAATTCCGGCGATTCTTTTTTTGCAATCGCCGCTATGCCGTTATTAATGGCGCCGGCTGCTTCGTCTAAAGCCTGTTTATGGCGAAGATTTGTGATAATTACGCCTTCGCCAACGCTTGATGAATTTGCAACAGCTGCGGATGAAAGGGCTTTTTTAAGTTCGTCCAGCCCCAAACCCGTTTTTGCTGAAGTTTTTATATTTGTTTCGGCTCTACTTTTAAAAATAGAATCTGTTTCGGCTGTCGGACACAAATCAATCTTATTCAATATAAATATTCGTTTTAGATTTTTGGTTTCGCAGATAATGGCCTTATCTTCTTCGTCTGCAAAATTTGAGGCATCCAATACAACAAGCGCGCAATCGGCTTCCGAAAGGCGCATCCGCGCCCGCTTGATGCCCATCTGCTCAATCTCGCACGTTGAATTGCGGATGCCGGCCGTATCTATCAACCTGAATTTCATGCCGTCTATTTCGACATCCTCTTCTATAATGTCTCTGGTTGTGCCGGGGCTATGATGAACAATCGCCCGGTCGCTTCCGACTAACGCGTTAAGGATGCTTGATTTTCCAACATTAGGTTTGCCGACAATAATAACCCTCACGCCGTCATGAATCATCTTTCCTTCGTGATATGTCATGGAAAGACTCGAAAGCCTCTCCAAAATATTTTTAAGTCCATTTTCAATTTGCTCGTTTTTGATAATTTCTATGTCTTCTTCCGGAAAATCAATCGCCGCCTCAATGGATACAATAAGCTCCTTTAATTTTCCTTGAGCATTGTTTATTTCACCGGAAAGCCTTCCATTAAGCTGTTCGTTGGCTAGCCTTAGCGCTCTTTCACTTGTGGCGTTGATCACTTCCGCCACAGCCTCCGCTTGGGCTAAATCCAGACGGCCATTTAAAAACGCCCGCCGCGTGAATTCTCCCGGCAGGGCAGGCCTCGCGCCCGAATTCAAAACTGCCTCCAAAATAGACTTCGTTGCAACCGAGCCTCCGTGGCAATGAATTTCCACAATATCTTCGCCGGTATATGAACGGGGCTCCTGCATCCAGACAGCTAAAACGTTGTCGATCGATTTTACTCCGTCTTGTTTTACTTGTTTTACTCCGTCTTGTGGTGTTGATAACATTCCATAATATAATCGATGTGTTTCAAACTTATCCACAGGATGATTGGGGTTTATCCACACCTTCTTTAAGATATCGCGGCATGCCGAACCACTGAGGCGAACTATTCCTATAGCTCCGACCCCGGTAGGTGTAGATATGGCGGCAATTGTATCTTTTGTCATAAAATAAGTGTCGGACACTTATCGAAGGCAATAAAATTAGGCAACAAAATTAGAATGATTCTGCAAAGACAATTTCCGCCCCACGCAAACCGTCGCAGCGAATTTCCATATGGGAGTCATCGACAAAAAGACGGCATCCCGTATAAACCGGACCATTAAATTCGCCTTCCTGTTTGCTATTTATACGTATGGGCTTGTCCTCTCCCATATAATATGCCGCAAATCGCCCGCACTTAAGTGGCGCCGAATTTCCCCGTACGCGGATACTATCGTCTCTTTCGGGAGCATCACAGGTTGTCAACAACACTTCATAATAGCAATCAAGCCATTTCTCCTTCACAGGCTTAAAAATAAGAGGATCTATAAATGGGGCCTGTTGAAGAGGAGTTTGGCTGTCACTTTCAATATTGCATTCATATGTCACAACATCGGGGAGCTCGTCCGTATCAATATTTCCCTCATATATCAAGTTTTTGCCCAGCAAACTATCTCTTTTGACCCACATATTTTCACCGGCACTTGTGTAACTTACTGGATCGCCCATATAATCTCCTCCGTCTTATTTGCTATGCATTTACTCCGTCTTATGATTCGTATAATGAACACGGCATCGCAATTTCGTCAAGTTTATTTTTAAAAATCGCACTTTTATCTTGACGTTATCCGACAATAAATACTAGAGTTTACACCACTTAACAACTACTAAGGAGAATAGATATGCCAAATCCGCCATCCGCCTGTTTGCCGACAAGAGTGTTCAATGATGAACTGGCAAAATTAATAAGCCAGCGAAGAAATCTGCCTTATGACAAGGTTCTTCAAATCATCAAAAAAGAAAATAAACAGCCAAGAGATCTAACAGAATCTTCCTATGCAAATCTGGGCGGTCAAAGTGTGGAAAATGACAAGCTTTCGAAGGATGACTTCAAGGCCGGATTTGCAGATAATTTGCCGGATGAAGTAAAAACCAAAGACGCTGACTTATGGTCCACCTCAAAAAGCGAAGCGTTTCTCTTCCGCCTTCAGGTTCAAAGATACAGAAACCTCTGGCATAAGAAAGAAAATGACATTCTTCCCGAAGTAGCGGACGAAATGTATAAAATATTTTACGGAAACGCTCCATTATTTTCGAACGATGTGACAGCTCCCGACCAACTTAAAGACACCGATATAACAATCGTGAATCTATGCGACTCCATCGAGGATAAAGAGAAAAAAAATAACTGCAATAAGCATAAGCTTGATAAATACTGCCATGATGGAGATACCTGCAAAAGCAGAGAAAAAACTCCAAATAGCTGCCGAGATTACATATCCAATACAAGAGAAGCGTACATAGACACCCCTGAACGCGGATATTTCTACTGGAAAAATAAAGAAATGCGCGCGCAGGCCGAAGATTATATAGTGCGTTATTTCAGGAATCCGGATGACCCAAAAATCAAAGATTTTGAACCTCCTTTTATGTGGCATATCAACTCTAAACTGCTTAAAGATTGCTCCAGAATCGTGCGCAAAATGGTGCCGAGCTATAAAACATTGAGCGACGATGAAATTTTGAATGCCATATTTCTTGTTTCCGAATGGCAAGGCTATCATGGGTGGCTTACAACCGTCGTTTCAAACGGACTGGTAGAGCATCTGTATCAAAATGGCGCCCAATTTCAAAGAGGAAGAACTATAATTCTTTTTGCTTCCAACCCTCCGCCTGATGCTACCCCTGAAGAAGCGGTTTGTGAAAAGAAACCGATGGCCTATTGCGACACCCCGATGCCGCTATGCGGCATGTTTCAGGACTCCGATATATTTAACCGCTCGCTGACGCTGTTCGGAATAAAACCTTCTTCCACATTAAAAGAGCAAAATCCGATAGTTGACTATTTTAACAAACGTCTTAAAGCAGATTTAGCTCTTATCAAGACGCGATTTGATAAAACCGCCCGAATTAGCATGGAGAATCCTCCTTCATATGAAGATTATCACAACTGGATATTTGACTATGCTGCAAAATTTTACTCCTCGGAAAACCCGGATTTAAGAAAACTTGCCGACACATTGGCTCCTGAAAATCTTGCACCTCCGGATCAATTCTATTCAGAAGAAAAGTTCAGCAAGATGATGAGCCTAACCGCTGATTTCATGGTGAAACATCCGAAATACATTTTTAAGACATCCATGTACAAACTTCTTGCCGGATGGGCTCGTTACACGGGAAGATATTTGTCCGAAGACGAACCTAATGGCGAAAATTATAAAGATTATGAAGAGGCGGAAAAGATCGCTAAAGACAATAATCTAGGTATTTGGGGAAACGATCCTACGGCAAGGGCGTTGGATGATGCCATGGACGAAAATTACAAGACTGAAAACTGCCGTAACCCGGGTACAAAATAATTATGCCTCTATTCCCTCTTAATCAAAGAATCCCGATAGCCGAGCTTGCGGCTGAAGCGTGCAATAATATTTTAAATTGCAGTTCTTCGGAAGCAGCCGCATTTATCCGCCAAAAAGTAAACCAAGGCGCGCGCAATTCACTATTGCTTTCCGATAAAACAAGTTCGGAAATAGATTTTTATGAACCACCGGAAGCTTCATCCATAATGAGCATGATCGAGGCAAGGGCCGATGACTTTATCGATTTTAATGAAGCAGACGATTTTATCAAAAAAAGCGGTTACGGCCATTTTCTTCCGGAAGCTTCCGTCGATTACAATGTTTTTACGGCCATCCAGAGAAAATTTTACGGCGGTTCCGCTTTTGACGGCGTTCATGCGATATTTGAACCGCTGAGCATTAAGCTTGATCGCTGCGCCGATGGCGACACATGCGTTGCGATGAATGTTTATCTAAACGGCCAATGGGCGCCGGTTAAGGTGAAATTCCGTCTGGACGGAATCGACACTCCGGAATCGTACCGCGGCATTAATGCAAAACTCGAAACTTTTAAAAACTATATCTGGCTTTTATGGAAAAACGAATACGGATTTGGCGAGAACTCTTCTGCAATCCTACAATTAAAAGATGAAATTTTACAGGCTAACGGCAACGAAAATAAACTTAAAACAATATGGGGGAAAATTGCGACGGCCCAGAACAATATGGACAAGCTGTTAACAAGAATGATCGAAGATAAAATAGTCTATGAAGGGTTAATCGCCGGCGCCGCAACGAAAGGCCTCGCCGAATGGGCGGCAAAAAACAATATTCCGTTCCGGCTAGAACCGTCATTTAATATGGCTTCCTCTGATCCGGCAATCTGTAATACCGTTGAATTTACAGATACTTATGACCGTTTTTTAGGGGTTTTAAAAATAGGGGCTTCGCCGACAAATGAAGACATGTTGGCCGGTTTTATAGAAAACAATCTTTCAGATGTGATGAAAAACAAAGGCGCGGAATATTATGCTTTTTTTGCCGAGAACAAGGCTCCGCTTGAAAATGAAGATTGGGCAAAAACACCTCCAACCGCCTTCACAAATGGCGGAAAATCCCTGCTTAATGATTTGCGGACAACGGAGTGGGGACAAAAGATACGGCAATCGATATCGCCGCAAACGCTCCCAAAACCGTGGGAACTATTTTCCAAGGAAAAATGCGTAGAGCTTGCGAAGGAATGGCGCGGCCTAGTTGAAAAAAATCCCGAATACAAAAATGATGTGCAGGCAATGCTAATTTTCTTAGGACTTGGTTATCCTTATCCAAAATATCTCAATCAGCACGGGGAAGAATATATGAAAATCGGCGAATCGGCCATGAAAAATGGAAATGGATCATATGGAGATGTTGTTTTCGATCTGATGCAGCCGAATCCTAATTTCAGCAAGCTTTTTGCAGAATACGGCACCGCATTGACGCGGGGAAGGGACCCGCTGCCGGAAAATTGCTGCAAAAAACTTTTAAGAGAAGGGCTGGATAAATATAAACATTGTGAAAAATAAGGCTGGCGAAACCTCGTCATTCCTGCGGAGGCAGGAATCCAGTGAAAACACGAGATCCCCCCGCCAATACGGCGCGGCGGGCGTGGCGTTTTCACGGGGATGACAGATTGATTGAATATTCGGGAGGTGCATATGGCTAACAATACCTTGATCATTTCCGGCTGCGACCTTTTAAAAATCGTGTACAAGGCCGGACTTTGCAGAACCGGCAAGGATAACGAAAAAGCAGCCGATATAATAAAAATCATGGCCGAATCAAAATCCGCCTATGAAAAAGCCAATGTTCCCCAGCCGCAAGCTGATCCCGCAACAGGCAAAGCTGAACCCGCTGAAAAGGAAAGTTTTTTAAAACATCTTTATAACGATTTAGCCATGCAGTCAAACCGCATCATTTCCACAACAAAATACGACTTCTGCAAACCTAATGTAACTCCATTGCCGAATACATCCGGCGGATCGCAGGAATGCGGAACTGAAGCGGGTTATGAAATCCGAACATCATGGTGGGGCCTTTTGACAAAAGACGTTGTCCCTTTATGCGAGGGGATATCATCTATATTATCTACTGCCGTAAGACCGTCTCATCTTAGCGCATGTTTGACGCTGGCGTTTTACGATCAAAAAGAAAAACTGCAAGATAAAGGAGAGGTCGTATCCGTAGAAAACGATGCCAATTTTACGATATCCGCCGCGCAATGCCTTAATACCGTTGAAATTTCAAAATCTGATGATGGGAACATGAACATAAATATGGCTGCTGATAGCATTCTTCATCCTGTCACCGGAAAACCCATGGAACAGATTGTCGATCTTGAATGGCTTTGCGGAAACGCAATGTTAGCAATTCTCACTCAGGAAGATCTTGCCGATATGAACGCCGGCAAAAAGCCCGAAGGAATGCAAAATCTGGAAAAATGTTTTGAAACCGAATTAGGCGGCGTAAAATGGAATACACTTGTTGAAGCCGATAAGATGTGCATGGAAGCCGAAGATGGCGAACCATGGGCATATGGATTTGCGACCGTTGGGGGAGGCGCCGCCATTGTGGGCGTTGCAGCTCTTTTGCGTGTCTCCGGAAGCATTTTTGCCTACGCTTTTTCATATGTAACAGCGGCATGGGGAGTCAAATGGCTGGAGGGAAAAAGGGCTTTTTTTGATAAAGTTGCGAAAAGAGACGCTAGGCGCGGTGGCGGAAATAAAGGTTCCGGTGAGGGAGCTGCTCCGGGGGGAGATGCCAAAGAAACCGCCGCACCTACACCAATCAAGCCTCCGATACCACCCGCAGATCAAGCATTTGAATGGGTCTATCCGACAGCTGTGGCCGCAGCTGCAGCGTCTGTCTATCTGGCAAGAGAAGCTGCCAAAAAGATCCCCGGCTGGCCAAAAGTCGTTGGTGCAGTTGCTATGGCAGGCGGAGCCGTTATTATCGGCGAAAAAATTGACGTCAACGATATTATAAGCGATATTTTGTGCGGAGTTGTCGGCTGCGGAGAAGCTAAGTAAACTTTCACCAAAAACTTGACGGAACACGTTAAACAGTATAAGCAAACCTTCTTTATGGGAGTGGTGAAAAATGCAACTTTTTAGGGGGTGGTGAAAAATGTCCAGATGCTAGGCGCCCGCAAACCCGCGAGGAGGCGTACCTTAATGGTACGTTGACGAAGCGGGTGCGGCGGGCAACGACGCAGATGGGCATTTTTCACCACCCCCTTTACAAGGAGATTATTATGGCACCGATTAAAGTAGGAATAAACGGATTCGGCCGCATCGGACGCATCATAATGCGCCATGCAATCAACGACCCGCTAATCCAATTTGTTGGAATTAACGATGTTTTTGATGTCGCCGCAATGGCCCATCTGCTAAAATATGATTCGATTTTCGGCAGAGCTCAGGTTTCTATCGAAACAAAGGGCGATTCCCTTGTAATAAACGGCAAATCTATCCCCATAAGCAAAGAAACCGACCCAACCAAATTGCCGTGGAAAACCCTCGGCGCGCAGGTTGTTCTTGAGTGCACAGGAAAATTTACCGATAAAGAAAAAGCTGCGGCGCATCTTACTGCAGGAGCAAAGAAAGTAATCGTCTCCGCTCCGGCAAAAGGGGATGATTTAACGGTTGTGATGGGAGTTAATCATCAGGCATATGACCCTGCAAAACATACCGTTATCTCCAACGCAAGCTGCACGACAAACTGCCTCGCTCCGGTCGCAAAAATTTTGCACGAAACTTTCGGAATAGAGCGCGGATTCATGACGACAATACATTCTTATACAAATGACCAGCGCCTGATGGACGGCCCCCATAAAGATTTAAGGCGCGCACGGGCTGGAGCGATGTCGCAGATACCGACAACAACCGGCGCTGCCAAAGCGGTCGGGCTTGTGCTGCCGGAATTAAAAGGAAAATTGGACGGCTTTTCAGTCCGCGTGCCGACTCCGGATGTTTCCTGCGTTGATTTGGTATGCGTCTGCAAAAAAGCCGCTACGGCGGATGCCATCAACGCCAGCTTAAAAAAGGCGGCGGAAGGAAATTTAAAGGGGATCATGGCGTATTCGGACGAACCTCTGGTCTCGGTCGATTATCTTGGAAATACCCACTCAGCTATAATTGACGCCGAATGCACGAAAGTAATAGATAATTTAGTGAAAGTTCTAGCGTGGTACGATAACGAAACCGGTTTTTCCGCCAGGATGATTGACCTCGCGAAATACGTAGGCGAAAGACTTTAATAATGCCCATTAAATATATTGACCAAATTCCGATAGAAAATAAGCGCGTCTTTATCCGCGTGGACTTTAACGTTCCAATCAAAGACGGCGCAGTGGCAGATGACACGCGAATAATGCAGGCTCTGCCTACAATCGAATTTGCAATTAAGGCGGGATCTAAAGTTATCCTTGCCTCCCATCTTGGAAGGCCGAAGGGTGCCGGTTTTGAAGAAAAATTATCTCTCCTGCCGGTTGCGGAACATCTTTCAACTCTGCTCAGCAATAATAATGTGATTTTTCCGGAAGACTGCGTCGGCAACGCCGTTAAAAAACTTTCAAAAGACCTTGAACCGGGGCAGGTAATGCTTCTGGAAAATTTGCGATTTCACGCGGAAGAAGAAAAAAATGAGGATTCTTTCTCACAGCAGCTTGCGGCGCTGGCGGATATTTATATTAATGACGCCTTTGGAACAGCCCACAGAGCCCATTCATCCACAGCCGGAATTGCCAAATACCTAAACGTTAAAGGGGCCGGCTTCCTGATGAAAAAAGAGGTTGAATTTTTAGGCAATCTTCTCTCCTCCCCCCAAAAACCGTTTGCCGCAATTCTTGGCGGAGCAAAAGTCTCGGATAAGATTGGCGTCATCGAAAACCTTTTAGGCCTTGTCGATGTGCTTATGATAGGCGGCGGAATGGCCTATACTTTCCTTAAAGCAAAGGGAATATCGATCGGAAAATCGCTGGTTGAAGAAGAAAAAATTCATACTGCAACAAAAATCATGGAACGGGCTTCATCAAAGGGTATTTCCGTTATTCTGCCGTCGGATCATCTCGTTTCAGACGGCTTAAAAGAAGATTCTTCCGCCAAAACCACGGCGGATGCAAATATTCCTGACGATATGATGGGCCTTGATATTGGCCCAAAAACTGTTATAGAGTTCGCTGCCGCCATAAAAGAGGCCAAAACCATATTCTGGAACGGGCCGCTTGGCGTCTTTGAATTTGAGCAGTTTTCGAGCGGGACAACCGAAATTGCGCGCGTTATAGCTTCTACCGAGGCTATAAGCGTAATCGGCGGCGGAGATTCTATTTCGGCGGTAAATAAAGCCGGTGTGGCCGGTAAAATCAGCCACATTTCAACGGGAGGCGGAGCTTCGCTGGAATTTATTGAAGGCAAAAAGCTTCCCGGTTTAGCAGCGTTGGAGACTTTATGACAAATACTTTAATTGTCGGAAACTGGAAGATGAATAACGCGGTTCCTGAATCGCTGATGCTTGTTGCGGGGCTTGAGGCTCATATTAAACAATCGCCAAATGTCGATGTCGTCGTTGCTCCGACATTCACCTCTTTATATTCCGTCGGCATTGCGATTGCCGACTCCGGAATAAAACTCGCCGCGCAGGATATTTTCTGGGAAGAGAAGGGCGCGTACACCGGTGAAATATCCGGCACATTTTTAAAAGATGTCGGCTGCGAATATGTGATAATCGGCCATTCCGAACGGAGAAAATATTTTGGAGAAATCAACGAAACGGTTAATAAAAAAATCTACGCGGCGCTGCGCAATGCTCTTATTCCGATAGTATGCGTTGGGGAGACTCTTGCAGAGCGCGAAGGCGGCAAAACTTTTGATGTGCTTGAAAAGCAGGTTAAATCGGCTGTTGCCGGATTCCAGCCTAAAGATTTCGAACATTTTGCCGTTGCTTATGAACCGGTGTGGGCCATTGGAACAGGAAAAAACGCGACCGAGGAGCAGATAGAGGAATCCCACAAATTCATCAGAAATATGCTCGCTAAACTCTATGACGCTCCGACCGCAAACAATATTCAACTTTTATACGGGGGCAGCGTTAAGGCCTCCAATTGCAAGGATATTTATAAACAGCCGAACGTAAACGGACTGCTTGTCGGCGGCGCCAGTCTGGATGCAAAAGGATTTGCAGACATTGTAGCGCAGGCGCCGGGGCAGAAATAAGGATACTTTTATATGAATACAGCATTGATCGTAATTCATTACCTGGGATGCACAATTTTAATTGCTTTGATATTATTGCAGGCCGGAAAAGGGGCCGATATGGGAGCCGCCTTCGGAGGCGCGTCGCAAACGGTATTTGGAGGCAGGGGCCCGGCGACTTTTTTAAGCAAAATGACAACCTTTGTCGCCATATTGTTTCTGATAACTTCCATATCGCTGGCTCAGCTTTCAAAAAAGGCGACAGTTAAGAGCGTGATTGATACGGCAGCGGAAGTGACGGCGCCGGCGCCTGCGGCGGTTCCTGCAGCACCTGATGCAGGTGCAACAAGCGAAGAGACTACCGCTGCGCCTGATGAAAAAAAGTAGAGTTTATTGCCGCGGTGGCGGAATTGGCAGACGCATACGTTTAAGGGGCGTACGCCGCAAGGCATGTGGGTTCAAGTCCCACCCGCGGCACCAAAATTTATTGAATTGATGCTTGAAAAAACACTTCTTTCATACATAAAGCGGACATATCTGCCCAAAGGGCATGCTAATCCAAAAACAGCCGATCAGTTCACAAGCTACGATATAAAATTCTTCGCGCGCGGCGTGGCGGAGATGAGCGCATATTTTACTTCGGAGCGGGTCCATCTGCCAAAAAATTATCTTAATAAAAAGGAGCTTCGGGCCGGCTATCTTTTATATTTTGTAATTACAAATTTTTTGAAGGTTAAATTCTGCCTGAATGAGATAAAGGCGGCGGGCCGCTTCAAAGATAATAAGATAATTAAATTTCTGGATTTAGGTTCCGGCCCCGGAACGGCTTCGTTTGCCGCTGCGGACATGTGGAGAGATTCGCCCCAGACTCTTGAAATCACCGCCGTTGACCAGAACACAAATTCCCTTCATGACGCCAAACATATTTTTGCCGAATATGCGGGGAAAAACGCCTCTTTAAAAACCATATTCGCAAATCTTCACAACAAAAATATTTCTCACGTTTTAAAAAGAGAGCGCTTTGATATAGCAATCGCATCAAACTTTTTTAACGAAATAGGCGATGTTCAAAAACAGGCTTTTTTGGCAGAAAATGTAGTTTTAAACCATCTAACTGAAAATGGAGTTCTTATTATAATCGAGCCGGCGCTTAGATGGACTACGCGGAATTTAATGAAGTTGAGGGATCAAATTATTGAAGATCGGCCCTCGTCCTTAACCATTCTTGCTCCATGCCTTCATGGCTACAAATGCCCGATGCTTCGTTCAAATAACCGCGACTGGTGTCATATCTATCTTGAATGGCATCGGCCCAAAATAATAGAAGAACTCGATAAGCTGATAGGCAATCGCAAAGATTATCTCAAATTTTCATATTTAATCATCTCCCCATCTTGCCGCCTCCCCATCTCCCCATCTCCCCAAGTCTGGCGCGTCGTTTCCGCCCCAATGCGTTCACATGGCAAAATTGAAATTCTCTTGTGCTCTTCAAAAGGGCTTGTTCGGGCAACAAGGCTTGATAAAAACGCTTCTTCTTTAAATGCCGACTTTGATAGGGCCAAGCGGGGCAATCTTGTTTCGTTC
>JACPAJ010000119.1 GCA_016180865.1 Deltaproteobacteria bacterium | reverse complement strand
GATCGGCGGCGATCCCGGAATCGGAAAATCAACGATTGTTTTGCAAGCGTTAGGCTCCGTTATCGGGAGATCAAACGCCGGCCAAAGGCCTCCTCGGGATGACATGTGCGTGTTATATATATCCGGCGAAGAATCGGCCCCGCAGATAAAAATGCGCGCGGAGAGGCTTCAAGTAAATCAGGCCGAGATCTTTGTAATTACCGAAAATTGCCTCGAACGCCTCCTTGAAGAGATAAAAAAATTAAAACCATCCGTCGTCGCGGTCGATTCCATTCAGACAATTTATTCCAATAATATTTCAAGCGCCCCCGGCACGGTAAGCCAGGTGCGCGAATCGGCCGGCCAGCTCCTTTATCACTCAAAGGCCGCCGATATTGCAACCATCCTCGTCGGCCATGTGACAAAAGACGGCTCTATCGCCGGGCCAAAGGTTTTGGAGCATATGGTCGATACCGTTTTATATTTTGAAGGCGAGCGCGGGCATCCGTTCAGGCTATTGCGCGCCACAAAAAACAGATTCGGCTCCACAAACGAAATCGGCGTATTTGAAATGACCGGCGCAGGCTTAAAAGAGGTATTAAACCCTTCGGAACTTTTTCTTGCCGAGCGCCCGGAAAACGCGGCGGGTTCCGTTGTTGTGGCGTCCCTTGAAGGCTCAAGGCCGGTGCTTGTCGAAGTGCAGGCGCTTGTCTCTTCATCGGGCTTTGCCCAGCCGCGCCGCACCGCGATCGGCATCGATTCCGGCCGCCTTGTGCTGCTTGTCGCGGTCCTTGAAAAGGTCGTCGGCCTCCAGCTGCACGATCAGGATATATTCTTAAATGTCGCCGGCGGCCTGAAGGTCAATGAGCCGGCGGCGGATCTTGGAATAATATCCGCAATCGCATCAAGCTTCAAAATGAAGCCGGTTAATCCGCATATGCTGATTTTAGGCGAAGTCGGCCTTACGGGAGAAGTGCGGGCGGTTTCGGGAATCGAAATGAGGCTTAACGAAGCGGCAAAAATGGGGTTCAAAAAGGTTATCCTTCCTAAATCCAATCTTAAAACAAGGGTTCCCAAGGGATTGGAGACGATCGGAGTTTCAGGCGTCGAAGAGTGCCTTAGTCAGGCGCTTTAACTATACACAAGCGGATATCCCTTAGGTTCTGACAATGATTCTAATTCCAAATCCACATCAATATCCGGCCAATGGAGATGGACTCCAAATAGGCATTTCACATTCTGAATACTAGAGATGCTGGCTTGTTTGAACCACGGATAATCCTTGAACGATAAAAAATATTCCGTGCCGCTGGCATATAACCATATGCCATGCTTAGAAATATTTTGAACCTCAACCTTTAAAATGCTTTTTCCACGCCTTGATAATTTCATGATATCTATCCTCAATAAACCGCTGTATTTCCTTTAACTGGTTTGAAGGCAATCCATAATTCTGCGCCATTGCTACGATCGGCTCCAACCAAAACTTAGCTTCACCATCAGGGCTTGAAACATGAACATGCATTCTTCTTTCTTCTCTCGAAAAGAAAAATAAACGATATTTCTTATATCGAACAACTGTCGGACTCATTTCATTTTAATCTTAACAGATGTCATAAAAAAGTCAACTGCCCATATGCACTGTGTAATACCCACGAGATAATGACAGGGGCATATTATAGCCATGTTTTCTCATATAAAAGAATAGTTAAATCATATAGTTATCTCTAGCAATTAAAATTATACTTAGGCCAAGCAACTCGCACTATCCCTCCAACCGATAATATAAACGAGAAGAAAAGAAAGAGCCCTTTCGGGGGCAAGGAGAAATATATGTTGGCAGTAGCAATAATAGGTTTAATAGTTTCAATAGCCGCAGGCAGCACTCAGATTTATATGGGTGTTAAGGCAAAGGAAAAGCAGGAAGAGCAGGCGGTAAAGGCCGAAAAGGCAGCCGGAAACCAAAAAAAGCGCGAACTTGAGATGGCAAAGAAGCAGACCCGCCAAATGGCTCTTCAGGTCGGCAAGAAATATCTGGAACTTAAGAAAGCAAAGACAAGCAATATTTCGGTAACAAATACGGCAAATAACGGCGCTCCGGCACAGGTGACCCCTCAAAGAGGTACAAGGCCGCTTGGAAGACCCGGAGCATTAGCTTAAATAATAACAAAGCCCCTCGGGGCGAGCCCCTCGGGGCAAGGAGAAAAGAAATGTCACAAACAATAGATACCATCGTAACAATACCGCCAGCCCCGGCAACGCCAGACGCCGCATCTGCTACCACACCGACATATTTTAATGTCGATACTGGAAGTAGTGGCATTAGGACAGTGGAATTTTCCGGTGGCGCATTAAATGAAGTACCAAGTGGCATCCCACTTCAGGGAATTGATTTGAACGCTCTGCCAACTGTAAAATCGGATGGTACAAACGTAATTGAACTGACAGGTGCCGACGGCAAATTGCATAGTTTCGATCCGAATTTTGATGATGGAAAATTGAAATTTGAGCCAGTTTCAGATATTGATATAGTGAAATATGAAGCCGATAAATTAGGCGGGCTTGGCGAAATAGGCGAACTCGGACAACTTGGCGAGTTCGACAAGAGGCTTCAAGCCAGGGGAATCGACATAAATACTCCAAGAGTTCAGGGCATCTTAAAAAATCTGGAACGTTCGGAGAACATAGCAAACAGCCAGTGGAGCCGCGAAAGAGACAAAATCCAGCTTGGAATGCAAATTGGAAGAGATTTAGCCGGCCTCGGCACAATCATCGCTCAGGGAATTCTCGCGTTTAAGCAGCTTAATTTGCAGAGCAGAATGCTTGATATAGCGGAAGCTAAAGAAATAAACGCTCAGGTTATCAAGGAAACAATGCTTGAAAAAGAATATGCTTATAAAGACAGAGTTCTGGATGTCCAAAAGGATATCGAAAAGACGCGTGCCAGCACCGAAGTCGCAAAGGCAAAAATATCCGCTAAGACAAAAGAGACAAAGATCAAAAGCGATGCAATGGCAAGCCTCTTCTTCGCAAGAAGGCAGTACAGCCTCGGCTCCCCGGCTTATGCAGGATAAGGATCGTGACAGAGCAGCATCTGGGGTCACCTCTGAAAGGGGGTTGCAAGTAAAAACATCGTTACAATGCATTTTATTACAAACCCTTTATTTTCGGACAAACCGCCACACTCCACTGCAA
>JACPAJ010000115.1 GCA_016180865.1 Deltaproteobacteria bacterium | reverse complement strand
CAACTCCTCTGCCAACAAATACTACCGTACCGTCAGGCAAAGTTTTAGTTTCTAATTTCCATGGGTCGCCATTGTCCCAATCTGCTGGATTTCCGGCATCCACAACATCTCCATGCCCTGGAATATCAATAATTTGCTTACCCGTTCCAACCTCAGCATAGGCATAATATCCATCTGGATGTTTATATGTTGTAGTAAAACCCCATTTTTCTGCAGTTCTAATGAATGCGTCGAGCATTCTGCCCGCTTCCGGTCCAAATGGAGCGCCTGGCGCGGCCTTTTCCGGATCAGAGACGCTTGGAATTGCAACCCAATCCCTTAACTCTCTAATAATTTCGGGAAATCCTTTATGCAATAACTGGTCAACTATGGTTTGCGGCGCCCATCGAAAAGTTGTTTCCGGCATACATTACTCCTTTGTTATTTTATTAAAATTAACCTATCATTATTATTATCGGCTAGAAAAATATTAAGTTGCTAACTATTTTTTGATTAAAAACACAATGATTTCAACTTGTTAACGTTCCTATCCCTAAGATTCTGAAAAGTTTCGGGAGCGAAATTCCGATAATGCTGGTTAAACAGCCGTCGATTGATTCAACCAAAGCTTTCCCTTTTTCCTGAATAGAGTAAGCACCTGCTGCTTTCAGAGGTTCGCCGGTTGAAATATACCAATCGATCATTTTAGAAGAGAGCTTTGAAAATTTAACTTTCGATATTGTTACATCTTTAAAAATTTGGCCGTTCTTTGTATCGATTACAGCCATTCCGGAATAGACTTTATGCGTGCGGCCTGAAAGCAATTTTAAATATCTGAAAGCTTCCGCGCGATTTTTTGGTTTGCCGAGAATTTTTTTGCCGATTGAGATTACAGTATCAACGCCGATGATAACAGGACAGCCGCGCCGGCCCCCTCTCCCGGCAATTTTCTTTGCCTTAGCATATGCAACGCGGATGGCATATTTTGAAACAGGCTCATTCTTTAGGCGAGATTCATCGATATCCGCATAAGCCACACGAACGCTCAAGCCCGCTTCTTTCAGAAGTTTTCTCCTGGCTTTCGAACGGGATGCGAGGATTATTCCGCGCAAGGGGATTGCTGCGCGCCCCATTATTCCTCTAATAATGTTGTAAACTTATCGTGATGATCTTCTTCGTCGGAAAGAATTTCTTCAAACAAAAGCCTTGTCGTCGAATCGCCCTCTTTCGCGGCCAGCTCAATTATCTGCTTGTACATTGTGATGGCCTCTTCCTCCGCCTTCACATCGAACCTCAGCATATCTTTGATGCTCTTGCCAACCTCGATCGGCGCTGGCTTTGTGGTGGGGATTTCGTTGAAATAAAAGAGCCTCTCGGCAATTTTTTCCGCGTGCTTCATCTCTTCGATTGCAACCTCTTCAAACACGTCCGAAATCGCGGCCGAATGAAGGCCTATCGCCATTACATGCTGCCACATATACTGAATGCTCACCTGCAGTTCCCTTGCGATAGCTTCATTCAGCATCCCCGTCAGTTTTGCACTTGCTTTTTGAACCATACAGCCTCCTATTCTAATGGGGGGAACGACCAGCTCCCAAAACCATGCTGTTTTCCCCCAAACCCCTCTCGCTCGGACTGGCTAAGCCAGATCCTCGCTCGCATTTATTTATTTTAAATGATGCCGCTGCCTCATTTTTTCAAACCAATCCAAACGCCCTTCCTGAGTTGAAAGTTTCATTAATACCTGCGGAATAGATTCAACGCCGCCGTTTTTATCTTCATTATCAAGTTCGTTCATAATATAAACCATTCTGTAAATTGCGGTAATATTGGTTAAGACCGCAATAAGCAGAAGCGCTCCTATGACAAGAAGCGGAGTAAAAGCCAATGCCGTATTTCTTAAAAAATAATCCGCCATCGGCTGAAATACTGACGCAACGCCTAAATATGCGATCCTCTCCGGCCGCTGCATCCATCCTTTTTTGCAGACGACACCAACGCCTTCTCCGCGAGCGCGCGTATAGCTTACAAGCATTGAGCCGATGAGCCCCGCCACAACAATATATAATACCCATGAATATCCGAAATATGCCGCAAGACCGAGCATAATTACGCCTTCTCCGAAACGATCCATCACCGAATCATAATACGCGCCCGAACGGCTGACCTGTCCAGTCATTCTGGCAACTTTGCCGTCAAACATGTCAAATGTTGCGCCAAAAATCATCGTCCACCCTGCGTAACCAAACGCCCCCTCTTTAAATAAATAGGCCGACACGCACGCAAGGGCAAAACCAATAAAAGTTATAATATTGGGCGAAAGCCTCAAGCCGATCAGAAGTCTTGCTATAGGCGTATTGATCCAATACCACCACTCTTTAAAAAAAGAATTTAAAAATCTGGAGTTATGCCTGCTTTTTACCTCATCCGGAACCGGCCATTTTTCGCGCGTGTAAAGAAATATTAGAAGGTAAACTAAAAGAACGCCGTTAATGATAACAATAGGCCCTAATGTAATCCAAATTGAACCCATAAGTGGCCGCATTTAACCATTACGGACACCTTATTGTCAATATATATGAGTTAACCAATCTCTTCCATCACTTGACAAAACGCCATCTTGCTTGATAGCGTCTTCCGGCTCATATGGAAAAACTTATAAAAAGAGATCTTGATATCTTAAGCCTGCTGATATCAAAGTATATCGCTACCGCGGCGCCTGTTTCATCCGGCTGCATAGCGGAAGAGTTTGGTTTGGGGCTTTCTCCGGCGACTATCCGCAATGTTCTTGCAAAATTAGGCGACATGGGCCTTCTGGCTCAGCCGCATACATCCGCCGGCCGAATACCGACAGCCGTCGGTTTCAGGTATTATGTGAATACCATTCTCGGGCATCATGAGCTTTCAAAAGACGAAGAGACTGTCATCACAAAGCAATTCGACCTGCATCCGGCAAATATGCAGGACATTTTAAGAAGCAGCAGCAGAATTTTGTCGCTTATATCAAACTATGCCGGGCTCGTTGTGATGCCAAAATCGGAGCAGGCAATATTCAAGCATATGGAATTTCTGCCGCTCTCGACGGGAAAAGTGCTTGGAATTTTCGTTTCAAGGGATGGATCCGTTCACAACAGAATTATAGACGTCAATGAAGATTATTCTTATCCCGATTTTGAAAAGATATCTTCGTACTGCAACAGCGCTTATTACGGATGTTCGCTGGAAGATGCCTGCCGGAAAGCCGAAAAAGAGCTGGCTCTGGAGCGGGTCCGTTATGATAAAATCATAGGCCGCGCGCTCGCATGGTCAAAAGAAATTTTCGACAACGTGTCGGGCGAAGAGCTTTTTGTGCAGGGGGAGGAAAAACTGATGTCGGCCCCGGAATTTTCGGACATTGAAACATTAAAACAGGTGATGGCCGCGCTGGAGGAAAAAAACCAGATCGTCCACCTTCTGAGCCGCGCCACGCAAAGCAGCGAGGTCTCCGTCTTTATCGGCTCCGAAAGCAACTACGAAGCGGTGGAAAACTGCGGCATTGTGACGGCTTCATATAAGAAGGGAAAAGAGATTATCGGCACGCTTGGCGTAATCGGCCCGACCAGAATGGATTATTCGCACATTATACCGACGGTCGATTTTACTGCAAAGCTCGTGAGTTCCATGCTAGAGGTGTAATTTATGGAGAAAAAAACAAAGGTCGATCAGCTGAAAGATATGCTGAAGGCAAAAAAGGAAGCGGAGGAAAAAGCGGCGGCTGCGGAAGCGGCACAGAAGGATCCGGAGCAGCCGTCATTAAACAGCGAAGAGATGTCCGCGCAGATCAAGGCCGCAGAGGACGAAGCAAAAGCTCATTATGACAAACTCCTCCGCGTAATGGCGGAATTCGAAAACTTCAAAAAGAGGATCGAAAGGGAGAGGATCGAACATTTAAAATATTCAAATCAGTCGCTGATTTTGGATCTGCTTCCGGTTCTGGACGATTTCGACAGGATAATCAGCCACATTCCAAAGGACGCCGATGCAAGCGTTGCTTCAATCGCCGACGGCGTAAAGCTGACTCAAAATCATTTTATGACGGCGCTCGCTAAGCACGGCCTGACGCCTCTTGAACCATCCGTCGGAACGGCGTTTGACCCGCAAAAGCATGAAGCTATCGCGCATATTGAAGACCCAAAGCAGCCGGAAGGCAATGTGGCTGTTGAACACAGGCGCGGCTGGAAGCTTCACGATAGAATCATAAGGCCTTCGACCGTCGCAGTCGCCAAACCGGCCGGAGATAAAAAATGAAAAGATTTTTTCTTGCCGTCAGCTTCGCTGCAGCGGTTATTTCCGCGTCATGCGCAAAAAAAGAAGTGTCGACCGCAACGACTGCTCCGGCTCAAGCCGAACGCAGAAGCGAAGGCTATAAAATCGGCGTCATTCTCCCTTTAACCGGAAAATATTCGGTTTACGGCAACTCGACTCTCCACGGCATTGAATGTGCAGTTGGAATTTTTTCGCCGTGCAGCGGCCTGATTAACGCGGAACTGATAATAAAAGACGACGCCGGAGATCCTTTAAAATCGGAAGCTGCGGTCGATGAGCTTATGAACTTTGATCGCGTCAATTTAATTATCGGACCGTTATCCAGCTCATCCGTTGAAGCTGCCGCCAATAAGGCTGTAACATACGGAGTGCCGCTGATTTCTCTCTCCCAAAAGGAAGGCATTGCTAAAATCGGCGATAACATTTTCAGCGTGGCGCTGACGGCGGAGTCTCAGGTTAACGCGCTTGTCGACTGGGCCGTAAACAAAAAAAAGCTGAAAACCTTTGCGATAATTTATCCAACAACGGTTTACGGCGAAACTTATAAAGAACTCTATCGCGAAGCCGTTGAAAAAGCCCAAGCAAAGATTGTTTTTTCCGAAGGCTATGGCGAATCGACGCTCGATTTTGGAAGCATATTCAGAAAGGAACATAAAAAATTCGACGCCTGTTTCATTCCGGATTCCTACAGGGCGGTGGGATATATATCCGCGACAATGGCCGCCGAAGGAATCAAAGGCGTGCAGCTGATGGGAATCAACAGGTGGAACAATCCTGAGCTGATCGATCGCGGCGGTGAAACTTTACAGGGAGCGGTTTTTGTCGATGGTTTTTTCGACGGTGGCAGTTCGCCGACCGTATCTAACTTCGTCAGCGTATTTAATCAGGCCTATGGAATCAATCCGACAGTTTTGGAATCGCAAAGTTTTGACGCCGCAAAATTAGCCGCCAAAGCAATGCAGCTCAGCGGAGGAGCTCATGCCGCAGACATAAAAAACTCTCTTGCGGCGCTGCCGGCTGTCGAAGGTTCAACCGGAGATATAAGTTTTGACTCCAACAGAGAAGCAATCAAGCGGCTATTCTTTTTAACGGTTAAGGAAGAAAATATCATGGAGCTGGAAAGCGCAAATAATTAGGCCCTAATGTCATTCCTGCGAAAGCAGGAATCCAGTGGACGTCATGAGATCCCTGCCTTCGCAGGGATGACTTTTTCAGAGGTTTTGATCGCTACTTCGGCAGAATATTTAAATACAAATACGTAAACGGGCTCAAGCCTTTAAGCAGCAGGCGGAAATACTTTCCAAATCCATACAATCTTAAAAAGACTATCGGGTGCCTGATGATGTCTTTTGTTTTTATCACGCCTTTTACCATAATCTTTTGTCCTCTACTGACAGCAAATGCATATAATATGCCAAGGCTGGTAATGAGTAATGAGTGCTGGGCAATGAGCAATATAAGCCCATAATATGCTGATAATACTATCTTTTTTATTGGCTGAACCTTAAGACCGCCGGCAGCAGTCATGCCAATAAATTGTCATAATGATGACAATACTCTCAAAATTATGACGGCTGCCATATTGGAAGGTTCATGAGCTTAGAACAGGTTTTTTATTCCATCGACTGCTGTGCTTGCTTTGGGCTCTTTGACCTTTCCCCCAATCAACCTATGGTAGATTGCAAGTTCGTTGGCAATGGCATCCCTCTCTTCTCTTGAGATTTTTTCAAGATCGACATCTTCAAGCAACACACCTAAACCTGCTTCGAGATGGCGCCTCAGCTCTTCTGCAATTGCCAGAACATAAGAATCGCACCACTCGGGAAGAGGCCCTTCTGATCTCAAAAGTGATGCGGCAACCTTGCGCGTTTCGTAAGAATAATGGAAGTCCAAACCATCGCCGGCTGTGACTACATAGCCGCCCCATGCTGAAATTGCCTTTTCTAGCTCATCGACATCATCTATCAGTTTAAACATGCCGTTTGAAAGAATTTGTGTTATTTTCGCTACCAGCTGTTCATCGACTTCATTAAAGAGCTCTTTGGAGCGTTTGCTTATATAGTCAAACTCATCTTTGGTGAAAACCGCTTCGCCCTTATTGAGCGTTGCAATAATATTCTCAAAGTCTTTGCCATATCCTTCTATAATTGTGTGATATGCGTCAGGATCTATAGGAAACAGAACTCCTTTAATACCGCCTGCATTTGCTGTTTCATTGTTTAGCCATTCAAGGATGTTTTTTCTATATTCGTCGGCATCGCTATCCGTAAAATCATTGAATGTCCTGAGAACGGAAAGCACCGGCATTTTTTCGGTGTAAAGTTTCACAAGTTTTTCCCAAGGCTCTATGACAGATGTTACCAATAAGGAAGCTGTTGGCGTTGCTTCTTTTACCGGATGTCTAAACTCGGGATTGAAATTCCCCTTCGCGCTTAAGTATTTTTCACTCAAAAGCCACGGGATCAGTTTTAAGTTTTGGACTGTCTCAAATGCCGATCTTTCTACGATGTGTTTTCCTGAATCCCACTTAACACAGTCTGCATACCGCCCCACCTGTTCATCGGTGCAGTATGGCTCGCCTGTATATTCCGGAAATTCTTTTCCATCAAAATACCCCCATTTTATGGCATATCGATCGTATGAAAGAGGTTTTGAATCATCTTTTAAAATAACAGCTCCGGTTAAAATATCATCGGCATACGCCGAATATTCCATAACAGAATTTATCGGCAGAGGCATGTCACTTGGGATCGCCCCCGTTTTTAGGTAATTTCTAATAACATTCTCTTCAGTAGCACCATCCCATTCGTTAACAGTGCTTGCTGCAAAATTATGCCGGAGCCCTAAAGTATGTCCAACCTCGTGAGCAACTATAGCCCTCACATAATCTTTTGTAACGGCATCTATTCTTTCCGGCGGAAGAGTGCTGATAATATCCCGATTCAGGTGAACGCCATTCAGCATGTCGTTCAAGCTTAGCTCGCATAAACGCCCCCCGCTCATCTGGCGGGCAGCAAGAAATGAGCCGCCGGAACTATTATCAAGCTTGCGATCGAGCTGTTCAATCTGGTAAAATTTTGACCATGCTGAAAATGCGCTCCCCAAAAAAATCTGCGAATGAAGGATTTCGCCGGTGCGCGGATCCATCTGAGCGTCGGCATAAGCTCCTGTAAAATTATCCGTATGCCACTGGATGATGTTATGCTTAAAATCCGGCGCTGTCATGCCTTCCGGCGCCATTTCAGCCTTCATCACGTTTTTTCCAAAAACTTTGTTCCAGTAAAGAACCCCTTCCCTTACGGCATCGCGATATTCTTCCGGAACTGCAGTGGAAATATAATATGTCACATGCTTTGAAATGTCCCATTTTGTAATGTATGTAATCGGAGTGCCAAAATCTTTTTGAGCGACTGGAAATGTTTCAAAATACCCTAAATAATCAAGCTTGGGCGATCTGACCGCAACAAAGTTGGGATTAGGTTTGTATGGTGAAATATAATATTTGATTTCATATGGAATAGTGTTGGATGAAATATTTCCCTCAACTTCGTTATTTGCAATATAGGCGTTCACATTATTTTCTTTTATTGTAACACTTAGCTGGGCGATTACGGCATCGCCAGAAATTGTGGCGCTGCTCAAATAGGAATTTTCCACATTAAAAACCGCATCGGGTTCCATTTTTGTTCTGTCAGAATAATACCAGTATTGAGTTAAAATATTTTCTATTCCCTTTCTGAAATCGAAAATTATCGTATTCCCTTTTATTTCTTTTATGGGAAATGCCGTTATTATCGGCCAAACATTTAATTCAGTCCCCGGCTGATAGTCACTGTTTGGCTCCAGCATTAAAAGCTGGTTGCCGTCTTCTTTAAAGATTACTATTTTACTTTTAAGTGATTTCGATGTTGGATTGTTGGCGTGATTGCCGAATGTACGCTGTTGAGTGAGTCCACCCTGAAAAAGAAATTCTTTTTCAAGCGCATTTTTATCCAAGGTCAAAAAGATTCCGTCTTTTCCTTCGAAAATTCCGATAACGCCCGACGGAGCGACTAAATCAAGCGTTTTTTCGGCCCTTTTCGCCGCCATATTATTGGAACATGCCGAGATAAAACCAAACAGTCCAAAGACAACAAGAATCTTTGCGCGATTTTTCATATTCTTAACCCTCTACACCCCATTAAGATACTTGTCGGCAGGGTTAAAAATAAGTTGCGTGTTTTTTTAGGCTCTAGGGCACCTCTAGCCAAAATAGAAAAAAAGCAGCTCTGTCAGACGATAGAACCAGTTGTTAAGATCTGCAAGGGCATTATAGAATATGCCGTCCCCCTTCTTCCCCATGAAATTCTCTTCGCGTTTTCCCATAACCCATTCATCCATATCTTTCTGTTTTATGGCCAACAGTGTTTTAAAGCTTGAATTTCCAACGTATCTTTCTGACAAACCAAGCCCAAAATGTTTATTGAACACATAAGCAGGGTGAAAATACCAGCTGCCGTATCTTAGATCGTCTCTTTTATCAGCCCAGCTCCACGGAGGCTTCGGTCTCGCCCATGATGTGTCATTCTTGAATTCTCCGGAAATGTACTTGCCGATAAGCTTATTCTTGAACCCAAAGTCGAACGGGTCGGTAAACATGCTATTCTTATCAAACGGCCCGGTGGCGTTCTTTAAAAAAACGTCAAATGAGATGATAGTATATCGAATAAACGGCCCTTCAATGGCCGCTGCATTATCTGCATGTGCCGCCACGCGATAGATCCGATATGTTTCTTCCAGCATCTTCGCCTCGTCGGCCTTTTGAAAGCACCTTACGCCATGACCGCCGTGCTGGACGTAGAGAATCGGGTGTGTCCCGTCCTCAACGTTCATCCTCGCGTCGATGCTCTGCTCGCCGCGGGATACGGGAGAATGCGCGCACTGCATGAAGATATTATGAAACCAAGTCTCAATAGCCCTGATTTTTCCGGTGCCCTTGGCAACGTTCAGCATTGCCCCTTCAAAATCGTTATCGTGGGCGGCACCGTTAAAGAACCACTCTCTGAGAGGCTTGTCATAGTCTCGAGCGTGGTAGATACCGTAGAAAAGGTAATAACTGTCTGTCGTTTCTGCCACGACCTCGCCATAAACATTTGCGGTCAAGGGCAATTTTGACGAATTGGCCGCATTATCGCGTCCGTCAATATTGCCATCAAAATCAAATCGCGTGATGACATCATACAGCGGGCTTCTGCCGACACTCTGAACCCAAACCGGCGCATATTTTTTGAGCAGTTCTTCATGATCAGAGCCCATACGCGCAGAGGCGGCAATTGGACACAAAGAAACGAGAAGCCAAGTGCAATAAATAATTCTTATCAACATAAACTGGAAGCTTATGGCCGCGGAAGATTAACTTCGTCCGAAACGCCCTGTGAAAAATCAGACGGAACCATCGATTTGGCGCCACCGCTCTGATTGCTAGAGCTTGCAGATGATGAATCGCTGCTGCCGCTGCCGCCGCTGGATGAAAAATCGCTGCCGCTGGAAGATGCACCGCAGGCCGACAGCAAAATACAGCAGACTGCAAGAATTGCTATTCCAAGCTGTTTCATAGATTCTCCTTTTGAAATATTTGCCCCCTTAATAATATCTTGGCTCTTTATTTAGCAATGTTTGTGCCAAGCACTATCAAACCCGCGCAACTCAATTTATTTAATAATTACGGTATGTTATCATCGCCAGCCAAAAATGAACTTAAGAAACACTTATAATATGGGGTGTCCTGTCCGCTAAGGAATCTCTGAAAAATTAACGATGTAAAGTCTCTCCTTCATTATTGGAGTGATTTTTCAAAAAACCAGATTCAAGAACTCTACATCATATCTTCTTTATTCCCTTTTTCTTACTCCAAAACCACGGCTCCCGATCTTTTACGTCGCTAAAATCAGCTTCTTCCTCAACATGTATATGTTCGCCAACATGAATAATGTGAATAGCTGACAAGTATTCTTGTACAGCCCCTTATACCGTACCTTTGTAAATTTCCACTGGCACTTCAATATCCGAAACGGATGCTCCACCTTTGCTCGAATTGACGATAATTTTGAGTTCCTTCTTTCTTGTGATGAAGAAAGTTTGACGCCTTTTTTGCCCTTATCCATTATCCCCCAAAAATACCTGCCTTCCGAGCTTTTCGTTTCTCTCTCTCGTCGTAGTATCCCTTGTCCCCAAATACCGCCTTCTCCTCACCGTGCAATAACGCCTCCATCTCTGTCTTGTCATGCTTGTTCGTCGACCTCATCTCCTCATCCCGTTTCCCGCTCTCGTTCTTCGTGCTACTGGACGCCGCTATTATCGTTGCGTCAACTATTGTACCTTTCTTCACAATATAACCCTTCTCCTCTAATATCTCACCGGTCAATCTAAACAACGCCTCTGTCAATTTATGCTCCTCTAAAAAATGACAAAAAACTCGCTTGGTTCATGGCTTTGCTCCTTTCCCCGCTAATCTACAACATCTCTCCCCGTTTGCAAACCATAAGCCTCTTCTCACTTACTTAATTTTTCAGAGGTTCCTTAAGTGTGCCGCTGATTCATTAACAAACATTCCAATACTTTAAAAAATAAGCTTGATTTTTAAAGCATATTGCTATAAAATAAGGCAATGAAAAGACGAATCACAGAAATCTTAGTGTCAAGGCTGAACAGTTTTCGAGCCATTGCCCTATTAGGGCCAAGGCAGGTTGGCAAATCATATCTCCTTAAAGAGATCGTTAAACGGCATGACGGAACCTTGTTATCTTTTGATGACCCCGTCATGCGGGCCGAGGCTGCAAAAGACCCGTTAAAATATTTGAAACAGCGATACAACCCGGGCCGTTATCTTTTTATAGATGAGGCCGCAAAGGTTCCGGAGATCTTTAACGCTGTAAAAATATTGATAGACGAAAATGATCCCAAGCCAACCGGCATATGTCTTGCCAATTCGGGAAATTATCTCTTACTACGGCGGATTAAAGAGACACTCGCAGGCAGGGTGAGCTTGTTATCGATTTATCCTCTATCATGGCAGGAATTCGTTGGATCCGACAGGAGGCCGGGACTTTTGGAAATATTTGAAAATAACTTACCGGGCAAAGCCGAACCGCCGATCTCGCTTGCTGAAATAGATCGAAGCAGAGAAGAACGGCTCCTGTGGGGCGGTTATCCCATGCCGGCCCTTTTGCAGGATAGAGATTCCAGGATCATCTGGGTAAATGATTATGTCCGCACATACATTTTGCCTCTCGTGGTCGAACAATTCAATATTCGTGATATTACGGCATTCGATCGTTCTGCACAGATACTTTTTACGCAAAGCGCGCAATTCTTTAATGCAAGCAAGCTTGCGCAGATAACGGGCGTGAGCCAGCCAACAGCGTCCGATTATGCATATTTTTTACAGGCAATGATGGTAACTACCTTCGTTAACAGTTTTTTGCACAGCCCTTTTAAACGCCTTGTCAAACAACCGAAAACTTACACAGTTGATCCATTGCTTTTACACCAACCCCTTGGAACCGGTTTTTCGATCCAGACGACAATAGATAGGAACCAGATCGGGCATATTTATGAAACTTTCATATTTAACGAGATGCAGAAGACCGTAGCCAATTATGGGAAAGTTGCTGAATTTCACTCATGGCGGACTGAGGACAAGGCGGAAGTTGATATTATTCTATCAACGGCCGATGGGGTTGTTCCGTTTGAGGTGAAATGGTCATCGAAATTAACAAACAGGGACATCTCCGGACTTAAGTCATTCCTGAAGGCTTATCCCGATATTAAGAATGGTTACGTTATTTATAGAGGCGAACAGATAGAACAAATGACCGACCGTATCGTGGCAATACCAGATTGGTGGCTCTTGGGATGCTATTAAGGAATGACAGAGGATATTTACTTGTACACCACTTCAAGAACTTCAAAGGTTTTGATGCCGCCGGGGGCTTGAAATTTTACTTCGTCGCCTTCCTCTTTGCCGATCATTGCCCTTGCGATTGGAGATTCTATGGAAATTTTTCCGGCCGATATATCGGACTCGTGAGCGCCGACAATTTGGTAAATAACCTCTTCGCCGTTATCGATATCGTGCAATTTTACGGTCGCGCCGAATACAATCTTATCGCTTTCGATTTTTGAAGGATCGATCACCTGCGCAGCCGAAAGAATATTCTCCAGCTCCAGAACCTGCCGGATAAGATGCTGCTGATGCTCCTTTGCAACGTCGAATTCGGCATTTTCGGAGAGATCGCCGTGCCCCCGCGCCTCTTCAATCGCGCGGATAACCGCCGGCTTTTCAACGCTCTTTAAATGTTTTAGCTTCTCCTGAAGTTTTTTATATCCTTCAGGCGTCATCGGGACTTTCGACATATTTGCCGTTGACATATGACGTTTTTCACCATACGTCAACTTTGTTTTATGAGCATAACCGTTAAACAGCTTGAATTGGGGCCGATGGCGAATTTTACGTATCTTATATGCGATGCCGCCTCCAAAATATGCGTATGCATCGATCCCGGCTGGGAAGCCGATAAAATAATCGGCGAATCCTCTGGCTTGACTATTTCTCATATACTTCTGACTCATGCGCATTTTGATCATTCTAATAACGCCGCAATTCTTGCAAAAAAAACGGGCGCCAAAATTTATGTCCATCGAACCGAAACCTCCGGCGAAACCAAATCTTTCGTTGACGGCGATAAAATAACTTTTGGGAATTCCGCAATAACCTGCATGCACACGCCCGGTCACACGCAAGGCTCTGCGTGTTTTCTCATAGACAAAATGATATTTACGGGCGATACGCTTTTTGTTGACGGCATCGGAAGAACCGATTTGGAAGGATCGGATTCGGAGGAAATGTTTAAGTCGCTGCAGAAACTTGCTAAATTACCCGACGGGACCGTTATTTATCCGGGCCATAATTACGGAAATGAGCCGACATCAACAATCGGCGAGCAAAAAAAGCGGAATCCTTATATGCGAATGAGGTTATAATCTTATGCAGACATTTTTAGAGGCACTTAATGAACGAATTCTTCTGGCTGACGGAGCAATGGGAACGCTCCTTTACGAACGCGGGATTTTTATCAACCGCTGTTACGATGAGTTAAACCTTGTAAATCCCAACATTGTTTCCAAAATTCATCTTGATTATCTTGCGGCCGGCGCCGAGATAATAGAAACAAACACATTTACCGCAAACAGAATGAGGCTTGGCCCTTACGGCCTGGAATCAAAGGTTCGTGAAATTAATACCGCCGGCGTAAAACTTGCAAAAAAGGCGGTGGCGGAAAATGCTTATGTGGCGGGTTCTATCGGGCCGCTGGGTGTTACACTAGCCCCTTTAGGCCGGCACACGGCCGAAGAAGCCCGGGAAATTTTCCGCGAGCAGATCGAAGTTCTGGCGGAATCCAAAGTCGACTTGATAAGTTTTGAGACCTTCATGAATCTTGATGAGCTGGTAATCGCGGTTAAAGAGGCGAAGCGGATCACAGATATCCCCATAATCGCGCATATATCGTTCAAACATTATCGCGAAGGCGAGTTTGTCGGAATTACGCCCGAAAAAGCCGTGAAGGAAATCGAATCCCTTGGGGTGACTGCCGCCGGAACAAATTGTTCCAGCGGTCCGCAGGGCGTACTGGACGCGATACAGGCAATGCGCAAAGTCAGCAATATTAAACTCTCGGCAATGCCTAATGCCGGCATGCCTCAGGTTGTTGAAGGGCGCATGTTATACCTGGCAACTCCCGAGTACATGGGCGAATATGCAAGGCGCCTTGCGCAAGCCGGCGCAAATATTATCGGCGGATGCTGCGGAACAACGCCTGCGGAAATAAAAGAGATGGCGAAATTTATAAAATCTATAGGGCCGAGTAAACGAAAGGTCGCACCCTCTCCCCAGCCCTCCCCCATCAAGGGGGAGGGGGAAGGAAAGAGAATGTGCAATGCGGTTCAAACAGTTCCCACTGCTGAAAAAAGCGCCTTTGCCGCAAAACTTGGCGCTAAATTCGCCGTGAGCGTCGAACTCGATCCGCCGATGGGACTGTCGGCTGCGGAAGCGATTAAACATGCGAAATTTTTGCATGATAACGGAGTCGATGCCGTAAATATCGCCGACGGGCCGCGCGCCATGGCAAGAATGAGCCCGATCGCGCTCGGCGCTCTTGTAAAACGCGAGACAAAAATCGAACCGATAGTCCATTACTGCTGCCGCGACCGGAACCTTCTCGGCATGCAGATGGATCTTTTCGGCGCGCACGCACTGGGCCTGCAGAATCTCCTGATTATTACGGGCGACCCGCCAAAAATGGGAACATACCCGATGGCAACGGCGGTATTCGATATCGACTCAATCGGCCTCATACACATGGTAAATGAAATGAACTGCGGCCGCGATCTTTCCGGCCGGAATTTAAATGAAGCTACATCTTTTCTGATCGGCTGCGGAGTAAATCCGGGAGCTGTAAATATCGACCTTGAAGTTGAGCGGTACGCAAAAAAAATCGCCGCCGGCGCCGAATATGTCTTCAGCCAGCCGATTTATGATCCTATCTTGCTGGAAAATTTCTTTGCTAAGACTAAAAAATTAAAACCTATCCCGTTCTTCGTCGGAATTCTGCCTCTTGCAAGCCTGAAAAACGCGGAATTTCTCCATAACGAAGTTCCGGGCATGCAGATTCCTAAAAATGTAATGGAGCAGATGGAAAAAGCGGCCACCCGCGAAGCTCAAAGAAGCGTCGGGATGTCAATCGCCAAGGAAACTCTCCACTCGGCCAGAAAAATGGATCGCATTGCCGGAGCCTATGTGTTTCCTCCGTTTGGAAATTACGAAGCGGTGGCGGAACTTTTGAAATAGTTTTCGGCATTCAGCGCGGCAATTGCGCCCTGCGCTGCGCGGACAATATTGAGCTGCGGTTTTGCGCAGAGGATGTTTCCGGCGGCAAAAACGCCGCTGACGGACGTTTCCAGCTGATTATTAACCATAATAACCCCGTCCGAGGAACTTTGAATTCCGGTTCCGTTAAGATAATCTGTGACAGGTTTATATGGAAGCGGCGGCAGAAAAACGCATTTAACGCTGAATGTTTTTTCCTGCCCTGCTGATAGAATAGCAACGGAAGCAACCTCGGAAGAGCCGTTAATCCTTTTTAAACTTGAGCTGAAAAACGGTTCCACCCGCTTGATTTTTTCCAGTTCATCTTTGAGCTCAATCGGAATATCCAGTTTGCTTGCTGGAATAACCCAGTAAATCTTTTCCGCAATGGAAGAGAGCTTTATAACAGCCTCGGCTGTCGATTTGGATTTGCCGACAATCGCAACGGCCGAATGTTTGCACATGGCTGCATCGATTTCAACATCGTGGCTGACGCCTTTATTATCGCCTTTGATTCGTACGTGGCAGGCTCATTTGTGGTAACGCGTCTTTGATCTCCTTCAAAACTGCACGAAGCGGCCGTAACATTTTTGATTTCAGCCCCGAGCTTTTCCGCCTGTTTTTTCATCCGGATAAGCATTTCGGCTCCGGAAATAGCGTTATCGACGCCCGGCATGTCATTAATTGAAGAAAGAACGCCTGTTGCGCTGAATTCCGCGCCCTTATCCAGCACAAGCGTTTTAAACCGGTTCCTCGCGGAAAAAATTGCAGCGGAAAGCCCCGCCAGTCCGCCTCCCACAATTATTATATCGTACATAGTTTTTTATCCCCTAAAAAAGATCCAGCTGATTTTTATCGTCTGTTTCAGCCGGCATTTCCCAGTTAAGTTCAACCCGCTGCTTTGCCGTACCGTATTTCGACGTAAAAAACAATTCTTTAAATTTGCATCCGTATTCATAAATCTCTTTTGTAAGCCTCACGTCGTCCAGACAATATTTTTTCAGCTTATCGATTTCGCCGTTGCGGTAATACCTTATGGCATCAAGCCCGTCTCCCGATTTTCCGGTTCCAAGAGTAGCCGTGGCAACGCTTTGGAGGCTGACGCGATGCCCCACTCTGTTCTGGATTTCCTCCATTATGTCGAACAGCTGCAGACGGGCAGGATCAAAATGAAGATAGGGCTTTAAAACCGGAATGTCGAATTTCTTTATATTAAAACCGATAATAAGAGGCTTTAATGCCAGTCTCTCTTCGAGTTTCGAGAGGTTAGCCTCCTCTATCGCTTCAAATTTTCTTGTGTGATAGTCGTAAACACCGGCAACGCTGATGCCAAGCGCCTCGAATTTCTCGCGGCCGCCGACCTCATCAAAAGTAAATTTTGTTTCAAGATCCAAAACTATTATATTCATGCTCATATATTTTAACGCGCCTCGACAGGGCGGTATTTTTTCAAATTATCGACCCCGGCGAAAATATCCTTCTGCGCCGGACGATAGAGCGGCCCCTTTTCAACTCACTGCTCCGCCATATGAGCAACCCATCCAAAATGGCGGCTGGCCTGAAAAATCGGCGTATTCCATTCCACAGGAATCCCTAAAACCTTATAAATAACAGCGACCGGAAGATCGAGATTCGGGGTGCGCCTCTTTCTCTCTTCAACCTTTTCGCTCATCATCGTCTGCTTTAACTTATCGTATATATTCATCAGCTCCGCCGCTTTTTTCGCAGCGGCCAATTCTCTTGCAATCCCTTCCGAAATTATGACTCTGGATTCAACGCCGGTTTTGTACGCGCTTAGGCGGTGGCCGAAGCCGAAAACCACATCGCCTCTTTCCATCCTTTCGAGCACATAATGTTCAACCTTTGCAGCGCTTTTTATCCCATCAAACATATGCGAAGCCATTTCATTTGCGCCGCCGTGAAGAACGCCTTTCAAGCCTACGCCGGCCGCGATAAACGGCCCATACGGGTCCGGCCTTGCCGAAGCCGCTACGCGGGAGATGAATGTGGAATTATTCATCGTATGATCGAGATAAAGCGTCAGCGTTGTATCGAGAGCTTTCGATGCCGTGCCGTCTGCATCAATCCCCATCATATGCAGAAAATTTGCCGCGCAGCTCAGATTGTTATCGGGAGGAATCGGCTCTTTTCCGTTAAGAATGCGGTGGCCGTAAGCGATTATAGTCGGTATTTTGGCGCCGATTCTAACGCCGGTCGTTTTAATAAGCCTGGAAAAAGCCATGGCGTCGGCCTTGGAATTCTGCCAGAGAGGATTATTATAATCTTCATCGTACATTCTGGCGAAAGAAAGCGCTGTAAACAAAAAATCCATCCTATTAACATTTATCGGATAGGTTTTAAGATGCTCCACCACTCTTTTATCAAGATGGCGGTTTTCCTTCAAAGTTTTATCGAAAGATTTAAGCTGTTCGGAATTCGGCAGTTCGCCGTTCAAAAGAAGATAAGCCGTCTCTTCAAAGAGGCCTTTTACAAGATCATAAATGCTGTATCCCCGATAGACCAGAATCGGCTTTCCATCCGCATCGGCGGTGGCAACCGAAATCCCCGACTCGCAAACAGGAACGCCGTTCAATCCGGTATTTATCGTTTCCATGATTATTTGCCTCCGGTTCCCGGGTCATATCCGAGAACTTTATTTATATCGCCGCGCGTCATCATATCTTTTACCATATTTTTCTGGCAACCGTCTTTTTTTAAAGTTTCCAAGCCTCTTGCGGTGCAGCCGGCAAGATAGCGGAAAATTGTCACGGGGAATATCGTAATCTGATATCCAAGTTTTGCAAATTCATCTGCCGTAAGAAACGGCGTCTTCCCGAATTCGGTCATATTTGCGAGCAGGATCCCCGTAACCGAACTCCGGTATTTTTTAAATTCATCGACCGACCGCATGGATTCCGGGAATATGGCGTCTGCGCCAGCTTTTAAATAGGCTTTGCCGCGCGAAACTGCTTCATCAAACTGATTCTTTTCGTTTATGTTCACTGCTCCCCTTGCATCCGTGCGCGCTATTATAAAGAAATCTTTTTTGACTGAATCTCTCGCCTTAACCGCTTTACGGATTTTAGCTTCCATCTCCTCCGCACTCACAACCTCTTTTCCCTCCAGATGCCCGCACCTTTTAGGAAAAAGCTGGTCTTCCACATGCATTCCCGAAACTCCGCATTCGATATAAACTTTTACGGTCTTTTCGATATCGTCAAAACCGGTGTCGGCATCGGCCAAAAGCGGCAGCTTCACGGCTTTTGAAATAAATTTCGCTGCGTACGCGAAATCTTTCAGCGTTAAAATTCCGGTGTCCGGAACGCCGAGGCTGTTTGATAAGCCCGCTCCGGAAAGATAAACTCCGCCGAAACCCGCCCTTACAACAAGCTTTGCGACAAACGGA
>JACPAJ010000114.1 GCA_016180865.1 Deltaproteobacteria bacterium | reverse complement strand
CAACTTTCTTGACGCCATATTCCCCAAATTCAGCGACCGCATCTTTTGTAATGCCTCCGATAACTAAGGCAACGGCCTTCCCGCCGGCCTTATTTGCAAGTTCAGCTCCTTTGCATGCGAGTTCGAGGCTGTATTTTTTAATTTTTCCTTCTGCATGTTCAGCAATTATTAGAATATTGCTCATATTACCTTAGCCTCCTCCTTCAAATACTTTACCAGCTGATCCACAACGATTTCCGGTTCCCCTTCCACCTTTTTGCCGGCCGCCCTTTCCGGCGGCAGCGCCCATCCGGCAGTCTGCACTTTTAGTTCTCCTGAAGCAATCAAATCGGCCGATTTTTTTTCAGCAATGGGCTTTGTTTTTGCTTTCATGATTCCCGGCAGCGAAGCATAGCGCGGATTATTCAGCCCTTTTTCGCATCCGAGAACGCACGGGAGCTCTATTTCAACGATTTCTTTTAACCCGCCGGCTACCGGCCTTTGAACAGTCGCCTTTTTCAAATCGGAAGAACATTCAAACGTTTCAATGGGCGATACATGGGGAATATTTGCAAATTCGGAAACATACTGTATCACAGCCGCGCAATCGTCATCAACCGCCTGTTTGCCGCCGAAAACGATATCGAATTTTTCCTCTTCCACCACTTTTGCAAGAACTTTCGCGGTCATAAAAAGATCCAAGTGAGCGCCGACATTATCAATTCTAATGCCCTTGTCTGCGCCCATTGCTAAAGCCTGCCTCATGGAATCGACAGCGCGCGGCGGGCCCAGCGTAACTATAACAACCTCGCCGCCGGCTTTTTCTTTAAACCTTAGCGCTTCTTCAACCGCAAATTCATCAAACGGATTAATTACCCATTTGATGTCGCCTTCTTCCAGCCCGCTCTTATCGACCTTCAGCTTTATTCTTGTCTCAGTATCCGGAACCTGTTTCAGCAAAACTCCGATTTTCATAAAATAATCTCCTTATGCCGGCACAAACCACACATCCGTCGGTTTGAATTTGGAATTCCGGCGAAATTTCGGCTTAACTTTCGTTCCGACCCATTTAAGATTAGCCTGCTGAGGGTCCAAACCAACAAGCCTGGATAGAAGCAGCGTATTCCAGCCTTCAAACTCTATCATCGCCAGAATAAACGGCGTCTCCTTTAAAAATTCCTCCGCGCCATAGTGGCACACGGTAAAAGAATGGACTTTGCCTTCCGGCGGGAGCTCCTTCCATTCAGTTTCCGCACCGCACCTCATACATGAAAGTTTCGGCGTTGTATGTTTATAGCCGCATTTGGGACACTCCGTTCCCAAAAGCTTTTTATTTGCCAGGCCGGCAAACCACGGAGAATCCTGTCCGTAGCTATGCAGGTATTCAACATGATACGGATGCTTCAAAATAATCGGGCTCATCTCTTTAAGATGAGCAATATTTTTTGGAAACGGAACGTTAAACAGAACAGTGCCGTCCAACGTCTCTTCTATAATCTGTTTGTGTGTCATATTTTTCTCCTCACCATGTCATTGCGAGGTCCCGTTAGGGACCGTGGCAATCTCCTTAACAACAATTGCATTATGGAGATTGCTTCGCTCCCTATGGTCGCTCGCAATGACAAGCAACTAAATCCTCTCCATTAAACTCACCGTCACATACGTTCCGGTGCCCGCATGCGAATGAATCGCCCCGATCTTTGGATTGTTCAGCTGCAGCGTCGCATCTCCAAAGTGTTTGCCTATCGCTCCCTGCAACTGCCACAAAGCAAACGCCGCCTGCATAAGCCCCGTTGCCCCGACAGGATGGCCGCACGCAATCAATCCACCGGAAGGATTTACGGGGCAAACCGGCTGGCTCTCCAATTTCAGCCCATATTCAACTCCCGGGACAAAAGTTTTTCCGGAAGCGGCAAACGATCCGCCTTCGCCATATTTGCACAACCCCATATCTTCATAAGTCTGAATTTCAGACGATGTGTATGCGTCATGAAGCTCTACAAAATTAATTTCTTTCAGGGGATCTTTAATGCCGCCGTTTTCGTATGCCATTTTCGACGCCATCCGCCCCGCTCTGAACGAATGGATGCCCGGATATTTGAAATGCTTTGCCCAAAGCTCTTTATAATATTTTTTGGAATCGCCGTCTTGCTCATTCGCCATGGCATTATATTTATAAAAATCTTCAAACGATTGATGAGGCCTGTCGGACATGCGCATGGCATCCGTTCCGCGCCCTATGGCGCGGACTTTTACGCGCGGATATTTCTTGCCGGACGCTTTTTCCAGCTTATTCAGGCCCTCTTCCGAAGTAAGCAAACAGGCAGCCGCACCGTCGCTCATCACGCAGATATCAAGACGCGTTAAAGGCCATGCAACCATAGGCGAATTGCGAACGTCTTTAATCGTCAGACGCTGGCGCTTTTGAGCGTATGAATTATGAAATGCGTTATTGTGGTTTTTAACCGAAACGTGCGCCATCTGCTCAACAGTCGTGCCGAATTCCATCATATGGCGAACGACCATCATTGCATAGTAGCCGGAATAAAAACCGCCCACGGGATAGTCAAAGTTGATATCGCTCGCAAGCGCAATAAATTCGTTCCCCTTCCAAGTTTCAACGTGGCTCATCGTTTCAAATCCGTAAGCCAGGCAGATATCCATATCACCGGAGGCGATATTCTTGTAAGCTTCTTGAAAACAGATGCCGCCGGTGGCGCCGCCGCCTTCAACCCTGTGCGAAGGTTTTGGGCAAAGGCTCAAATAATCCTGAGCCATGATTCCGGCCATCAACTGACGTGTAAAATGGTCGGAAAAATATGAGGCAACGGACCCATCGACAAGTTCTAAGAATTTTGGATACTCCAGGCCTACGTCTTTCACGGTATAATCAACCGCCTCTTTCACAATAGCCTGAAATGTCTTATCGGGCCTTGCCTTGGCAAATTTGGAAACTCCGGCGGAAACAACGTAAACATCCTTGGCAGATTGGCTCATTTAAAACCTCCACTGGTGCGTTGGTGCGTTAGTACGTTGGTTCGTTGAACCAACGCACGGTTTTCCTTATGGCAAACTTTCCGACTGCTTTCAACGAAAATTATTAAGTGTCGGACACTTATTGAAGAAAATCGACGATAAGTGTCCGACACTTAGTTGACTTTTTCCCTTGCAATTACTTTAAAAATAACGTTATACGAAGAACATGGCGCTTGTAAACTCCGCTGACAATCGATGTCCGCAGCTAGTTTCTGATGCGAATACGTTTAGAGCAACCGCTGGCTCTCTTTCCGCAGAAGCTCTAAAAACGCTCAGCGATGCCTATATAAGCTTAGCGTCAGTTAATTTTACCCGCCAACAGCGCGAGCAAAAGATAATTCAGGCGCGAAACTTTCTCACCGAAGCAATAAAAAATCGCCATATGGAACGAATCCTTAATCGGCAATATCGCGAATCATGCATAACTTTAGATGACACCGGAGACGACATCCTCCATCACAAAGACCTGCACGCTTCTCTTAAACAAGAGCTCGCCATGAACGGCGAAAAAGCCGACGAACTTGAAATTCAGGAGTTATCCATTCTTCTTGGATTCACATATGTTTTCGGTTTTCAGAAGAATTGCTTTGCATCTCATTCTTTTATAATGGCTGTGCGTCATGCAATTGCGCTTCTAGAACAAAACGTTGTCTATCGCCGTAAAGAAACTGAAGCGTTAGGCCGAATTGTCAGCGATATAGAAGAAGATACGAAAACATTGGAAAAATATGCAGTTCAATTGGCTGATGAGCACTCACAGTTGCAGAAAGAAAATCAAAATCTTGAAACAAAAATAGCATGCTCAAGAGCAAAAACCGCTGAATTAATAAAAGAAGCTCAGCAGCTGGATGAAAAAACCGTAAATATAAAATTGTCGACAGAAAAGATAACAGCCATAAAACAAAAAATCGATAGGGTGATCGAAGAAATTAAACAGCTGGAAGATGAAAATGAAAAGCTCGATCTAATAGACGAAACCGAATTCGTGCGCCGACAAATGGAGCACAATTTTGAACTGATAGACCAAAAACAGGATGAAATCAGAACCCTACTACATTCTTATTAATAAACCGTTTTATTGCCTGTATCGTTTCTTCACTCACCTGCGGCGGGCTGGAGGCGACCCAAACCGCAAAATTATACAACTCCTGATTTGAAATCTTCAGCCATTTGCCGTTCAAATAAAAAAAGACAAGCAATATTGTCACAGCTATTCTCTTGTTTCCGTTTGAAAAAGGATGGTTTTTTATCATTAAGTAAAAAAGAATGGCTGCCTTCTCTTCCGACCCCTTATAAAGATGTTTTTTATCGAATGTCTGAAACGGCGTTGTAAGGCAGCTTTCTAAAATGTTTGGAAACCGCGTGTTAAAATCCGGCATAGGCGCGTCCCATGACATCGTTTCGCGAGCCAGTTCAAAGGCAATTTCCTTTACCTCCTGAATAGAAAGTATCTTTATCATTCGCTCCCAAGTTTTTTAAGCGCTTCTCCATACTCGCTGATCACCTTTTTAACCGCTTTTCTTATATCTTTTTTTGTCTGCTCGGATACTGCATCGTTTTTTAAACCCAGTTTGTCAGGATCGATCATATAGTTTCTTCCCATCTTTTGGGCAGGGATAATCCCCTTTTTTATCTTCTTAAAAACAGCCACCGTGCTTATTCCCAAAATTTTTGCCGCTTCGGTTGTTGAAACATACTTTTTCATATAGTATGTGTATGATACTATATTAACCTTATAAAAGCAAGTTAATATATATTAACCATTAAGGCAACGGTTAATATTAGCATCTTATTGATTTATAAGCGTTTTATACTTAGTGTCGTTAGTGCGTTAGTGAAACCAACGCACTAACGAACTAACGCACATTCTTCTTAATCCACTCCACAATTTCGCCTGTCGCTGTCCCCGGAGTGAATATCTTCTTTACCCCAATTTTTTTAAGCGCCCTGATATCTTCATCCGGAATTATGCCGCCGCCGAAAACAATAATATCTCCTGCTTTTTCCTTCTTAAGCAGTTCTATCACCTTCTTAAACAGATGACCATGCGCTCCTGAAAGAATCGAAAGGCCGACTGCATCGACATCTTCCTGAATCGCCGCGGAGACTATCATTTCCGGAGTTTGATGAAGGCCGGTGTAAATCACTTCGAATCCGGCATCGCGAAGCGCGCGCGCGACAATCTTTGCGCCGCGGTCATGGCCGTCAAGGCCGGGCTTTGCAATCAATATGCGAACCTTTTTGTTTATAACCATGCCTTTTACCATAGTTGAACGGTATGTTGGTGTGTTAGTATGTTAGTGTTTTAGTCAACACTCTTTTTAAGAAAATTACTAACCATTTTACCAACACAATTTATCATAGAAATAACCCGTTCTTTTTCTTCCTTTTTTATATATTCAAAATCATTTGATAATTCGATTTGAGTTTCAAGTTCTGCCAATGAGCCGATTGCCACGGACATTAAATATTTTTTGTCGCCAAAGCCCTTACGCGCAAATCCCTCTGCAATATTAGATGGAACAGAAACCGCACAACGCCTCATTTGAGAAACCATGCCATACAATTCATCTTTAGGGAATCCCTTAGTTAATTTATAGATATATTTGCACAAATCCATGGCAACGTGCCACATATTCAAATCCCTATAACTTGAAATTAGCTTTCCCATACCAAAATACCAACACACTAACATACTAACACACTAAAACACGGGGAGTTCACGGTATTCCCCAAACACATCTTTCATCACGCTCATCATTTCATTTTCCGTTGCGTAAGCCCTTGCGCAATCAAGGAGTTTCGGCATAATATTTTCAGCGCCTGTGCATGCCGTATGCAATTTATCCAGCGATGCCGCAACTTTTTTGTTATCCCGCCTCTTTTTAACAGCCCCAAGGCGTTTCGCCTGCTTATGATGAATGCCATCGGAAATTTTCAACAGTTCAATCGGATGCTCTTCTTCTACTACAAAATCATTCATCCCCACAACAATTTTTTCCTTATTTTCGATCTGCTTTTGAAATCTATAAGCGGCGTCCGCAATCTCTTTTTGAGGATAACCGAGCTCGATCGCACGAATCATTCCGCCTAAATCGTCGATCTTTTTAATATAGGCGGCCGCCTCTTCTTCCATTTCGTTCGTCAGCTTTTCTATAAAATATGAGCCGCCCAAAGGATCGATGGTATTGATAACGCCGGATTCATGGGCAATAATCTGCTGCGTTCTTAAAGCTATGCGAACGGCGTTTTCAGTAGGCAGCGCCAGTGTTTCATCGAGCGAATTCGTATGAAGCGATTGCGTCCCTCCCAAAACACCGGCAAGCGCCTCAATCGTTGTGCGCACTACATTATTATAAGGCTGTTGCGCTGTAAGACTGCATCCAGCAGTTTGCGTATGAAAACGAAGCATCTGCGACCGCGGATTCTTTGTTTTGAAGCGTTCTTTCATAATACGCGCCCATAATCTTCGCGCCGCGCGGTATTTTACAATCTCCTCGAAAAAATCCATGTGAGCGTTGAAGAAAAACGAAAGCCTCGGCGCAAAATGGTCAACATCAAGGCCTCGCTCGACGCATGCCTCCACATAGGCAATGCCGTCGGCAAGCGTAAAAGCAAGCTCCTGTGCGGCGGTTGAACCAGCCTCGCGGATATGATAACCGGAAATGGATATTGTGTTCCATTTCGGCACATGCTTGGTGCAGTATTCTATCATATCCACAATGACACGCATTGATGGTTTTGGCGGAAATGCCCATGCGTGTTGCGCGATAAATTCTTTCAAAATATCGTTTTGAACCGTGCCGGCTGCCGCAGAAATTGGATTGCCGTGCTTTTCAACTGTCGCAAGATACATTGCCAAAAGTATTGCCGCAGGCCCGTTGATGGTCATTGATGTGGTTATTTTATCGAGCGGAATTCCTTTAAAAAGGGTCTCCATATCGGCCATGGTATCGATGGCGACGCCGCATTTGCCGACCTCCCCCATTGCGCGCTCCTGATCGGAATCGTAGCCCATAAGGGTCGGAAAATCGAAGGCAACGGAGAGCCCGTTCTGCCCATGCTTTAGAAGATAGTGATATCGCTTATTGGTCTCTTCGGCCGTGCCAAAGCCGGAAAACATCCGCATCGTCCAGAGCTTGCCGCGGTACATCGTTTCATGCACGCCACGCGTGAACGGATAATGGCCCGCTTTGCCCAAGGAACGCTCCGGCTTAAAACCGGCAAGGTCTTCTTGCGAATAAAGGGCCTTGATCGGCTTTGAAGATATTGTAGTCCACTTATTGATCATGCTGAATATCACTATGACCAAACTTTTCCGATTTGTGCAAGGATTTTTAAATCTTAAAAATGAATATTACTCTTCAACCAGCATGCCAGAGTGACAGCTGTCAACCAACAGTAATACAGAAAAAATTTTGGACGTTGAAAGATTACTAATCAAAAGTTCTCTGAACTCTTTTTCTCCAAGAGTTACATTTCCAAGCAAACCATAAAACCAGCCTTCATGTAGTGTTGTCATCCATTCTTGCGGTTTCTCCTCGTCCGGCCCTCCATGTGCATTATAAACAATCCCAACCTCCGCGGCAGAATCGGTTGGTATCCGACTAACTACAGATTTTATGCCATCCTTGATGGAATCCTTGCTAAGAGGAGGTGTTATAAACACAATATGATCGTCTGGAATGTTGTATTTTTGCGAAATCATTTCAGAGAATTCTTTTGTGCTTAAAAAATCGTCGCTGTCATTATCGCCATCTTCATTACCTAAATTAGCGCGAATTACAATTAAGTATCTATTTTGGGCATCTCTTTCAACGGACGCAGGATTATATAACCAACCTTGCACTTTTCCTATTCTTCCGTCTGTATGAAACGTTATAGGCACTCTATCATATAGCGAAGGCCTAAGCGAGATACGAACAGTTACCTCTGCATATAATGCCACAGACATGGCAAATTGAGAAATTATAGTTTTTGAATGTTCAGGGTCTTGAGCCATAGACAAATGATTTGCCAGTTCGTAGAGCAAAGATGAGGTTGCCGCTAGTTCATCGCCTTTTGCAGAAGTGATAACGGTGAAATTATCAGGCCATAAACCGTGCCGTATCCCAATGGCTTCATGGTCTAAAAAAGATTTGGCGGAATCATAAAAACATTTTGATAAATAGAAATATGATTCACTCGTAAAATTAGACGTTAATTTTTTTGTTTCAGGATCTGTCAGCACATTTCCGTAGACATCAACTGCAAAATCAGGATGGCCAATGAATTCTCCGGAAATATCAACATCAACATATGTAACATCTCCGACTTGGCAAGTTGGATAAGGAATATCCACCTGCCTGCATTGGCCAAGCGGTTCTGTCGCATACGCAGAAACAGACATCTGCAGATTATTGTCTTCTACTCCAGAAGAGATTACTGCCATAGTTGCTCCTATCCTATATATATAATCGGCAGTAAAATGCAAAAGTTGCTAAAAATCTGCATTTTGGAGCTTTGGCTTTGGTGCCAGGCACCGCCAGTAAAGCGTTATAACCATCAGGGTGACGAAAACAAAGCATTTGTTAATAGACCGTATTTTGATAACCCCTTGATTTATATAAGAATCATCTTATGGCACAATTCTTGCTTATGTAAATTTTTGATGGCAAGACCACCAAGACCCATAATTAATGATCTTCCTTATCATATTATCTGTCGCGTCAACAATGGCGAGTATGTGATAAAAGATGAGATCGCAGAAATGTTTGTCCAACATCTTAGATGGTGCAAGGATCAAATTAAATTTGATGTGAATAATTATTCAATATTACCATCGCATGTTCACATGATTATTAAACCATTGCTTCACCCTATCAACATAATAATGCATGCAATAAATAGCCCATTCTCTAAAATTGTTAATAAAAAATTAAACAGAAAGGGCCATTTTTGGCTTAATAGGTATTCTTCTGTTCTTATCAAAACAGACCGGCAGCATCTGGCTTGTATGAGATATGTGGACAGAAATGCATATGCGGCTGGTTTAGTAAAAAGCCCATGGGATTGGAAATGGTCAGGTACAGCGCATTATGTTGTAGGTTCAAAAAACAGTCTCATAAATGATGCAATATGCTATATTAGTCTTGGCAAAACAGAGGAGGAACGGCAGAATGAATATAAAGCACTGCTGAGTATGCGATTATCTATGGATCATTTGCCCAATGAGCTAAAAAACTATCTGAAGCTATATTTTTCAAATAGTTACCGATCTACGTTCTAATTTTTGTTTCTTATAAGTGGCTTTACAGTGTATTAAAACTTATTATAGCGGGTGCCTGGCACCAGTTCCTCAACGGAAAAATATAGTTGTTTTGAACAAGCTCGTTGTGTATATATATGATCATACAGGAGGAAACGTTATGAACAATCTTATTAGTACGTTAGGAGGCGACCTTCCATGTTATGCAGGCGTAACATATTCTGGCAGTTGTTGCGGCGGTGGAGTGGATGAAGCCGCTAATAGATGCGTCGAACAGCTCAGTCGGGAATCTCCCACTCAAATATGTTATGTAGATTGTTATTCAGATTCTGAACCGCCTTTCGACAGATCTTGCACGGTAAAATGTAGTTAGAGTTAAATAGGTGTCAAGTTACTAACCAATAAACCTTCTCAACACCCATACAGTAACAATGCCAACGACCATCGCAAGCGGCAGGTTCCGGCTCTTCCATGCGGTCAAAACTACCGCTAAAGACGCAATCGATTCGGCGGGGCCATCAGCTAAAACAACGGGTGCCACAAGCGACACAAGAACTGTTCCGGGGATGGCATTCAGAAACGCCTCCAATTTTCCGGAAACTTTGACGCGGCTGACCAGATAAAACCCGGAAGCCCTCGTTAAATATGTAACAACCGCCATCCCAAAAATCACTACCCCGGTTTCTGTATTACTAAACATGCTTTTTCCTCCGGCCGAAGAGCGTTGTGCAGGCGCCGGCCAAAGCGCCAAGGAGAATATACCAAGTCCCGGGCAAAAGCCTTTCCGCCGCAACGGCAACTATTCCTGCTACAATACATGGCGCAATATCAGACTTTCCCCTCCACATGCTGACGAGCATCGATAAAAAAACTGCCGTCAAAGCAAAGTCCAGCCCCCATTTTGAAGAATCGGCGACACCTGCTAGCCAGATCTGGCCCACAACTGTCGAAGAAGTCCATGCAACTAAAACTGCCAATCCGCTTCCGAGCATAAAGGCCTTGTCTTTTGCCCCTCTTTTAAATCTAGAAAGCGATAGCGCCCAAGATTCATCATTCATGAAAAAGAGAGTTAAGTATGATTGCCATTTTTTGAGGCCTCTAAAATGAGGTTCGAGCGCCGCGCCTTCCAAGACATAGCGGAGATTGATAGCTAACGTCGTAAATATTATTGTCCAGATGGGAAGCGGATGAATCCATATCCCCATTGCAATAAGCTGCGCAGCGCCGGCGAAAACGATCACACACATTGCAACGGCATCAAACAAGGATAATCCGGCGTCCGAAGATAAAAGGCCAAAAACCAACCCATACGTAAAAACGCCGACCGCAATCGGCCAGCTTTTTATAAAACCATCTGCAAGACCTTTCGGCGAGAACTCAAAATCCCTTTCCATTCCTTTTGTATAGCTTATGCGTGAAGAATTGCAAATAATATGTAAGAGGCTTGTTGTCTTTAACATGGTTTTTTGTTAGAATTATTTTCGCAGCTTGGAGCAAGGAGGAAATATGATACTAGAACATTTCCGTCAAAAAATGCTGTGGATGCCGCTGACACTGCTCAGAGTGTCCACCGGCATAATAATGACCGCGCACGGCTTTGGCAAACTGACAAATATCGCGCAAACAGCCGCTGCATTCGGAAATATGGGGATCCCTTATCCTGAAATATCCGTCTATTTTGCCATAGCCGGAGAATTTTTCGGGGGTCTGGGCCTGATTGCCGGCTTTTTAACTCCCATTGCGGCAATGGGAGTCTTTTGCGTTATGGTTACGGCAATCGTCTCCGTCCATCTTCCATACGGACTCATGGCGCAAAATAACGGCTTTGAATATCCTTTGACTCTTCTTTTGATATCGTTATTTTTTATCGTAAAAGGAGCCGGGCCTGTAAGCATTGATAATCTTATAACCAAACTAAAATCACGATAGCGAACTTCGCCCACGTAATCACTTCGTGATTTCTTTTAGCGCATTCTTTGCAATAACGAGGCGCTGGATTTCGGAGGTTCCTTCGTAGATTTCGGTAATCTTCGCGTCGCGGAAATAGCGTTCGACTGGGTAATCCTTGCAATAGCCATAGCCGCCCAAGATCTGCACCGCTTCCTTTGTCACAAATGTCGCGGTTTCGGATGCAAAGAGCTTTGCCATTGCCGCTTCTTTGGAATGAGGCATATTTTTATCTTTCATCCACGCCGCACGGTGAATCAAAAGCCTTGAGGCATCTATTCGGAGCGCCATATCGGCAATTTTCCACTGAACGCCTTCAAAATCGCAAATCGGCTTTCCAAAGGCCTCCCTCTCCATCGAATATTTCGCGGCAACTTCAAAAGCCGCACGGGCAATTCCCAGCGCCTGAGTTGCAATGCCTATGCGGCCGCCGTCAAGCGTCCACATTGCAACTTTAAAGCCTTCCCCTATTCCGCCAAGGCAGTTTTCTTCGCTTACTTCACAATTATCGAGAATAATAGATGATGTCGATGACGCGCGAATACCGAGCTTATGCTCTTTTTTGCCAACCGAAAAACCTTTGCAATCTTTTTCAACGATGAATGCGCTGATTCCTTTGTGGCGTTTTTCCTTATCGGTCATCGCGAAGACGATAAAAGCATCGGCGTGCGGCCCGTTGGTTATAAAATTTTTCGTCCCGTTTAAAACATACTTATTTCCTTTTTTAACGGCCGTTGTCTGCTGATTGGCCGCATCGCTGCCGGTTCCGGGCTCCGAAAGCGCATATGCGCCGAGTTTCTGTCCGGCAGCAAAAGGCTTCACATGTTTTTCCTTCTGGGCCGCGGTCCCAAATTTCACAATCGGGCTGCAGTAAAGCGAATTATTGACAGACATTATGACAGCGGTCGAAGCGCAGGCGGCTGAAATTTCTTCAAGCGCTAAAACATAAGAGATATGATCCATCCCGGCCCCGCCAAGTTCAACCGGAGTCGTTATTCCCATAAGCCCCAGCTCAGCCATCTTTTTTACGGCTTCAGACGGAAAAATTTCTTTTTCATCGAGCTCCGCCGCCTTTGGGGCAAGCTCCTTTTGGGCAAAATCTTTCGCCATCTGCTGCAACATTTTTTGTTCGTCCGTTAAAATCATTTCCATACGGGTTTTCTCCTTTCAAGAAATGCCGCCACCCCTTCTTTCATATCCAGCGTATCAAAACATTCCGCAAATTTTGTCCGTTCTATTGCGAGCCCTTCATTTAAAGGCAGCGTGGCTCCGCGATTGATAACATCTTTTACAGCTGCAATTGCCACAGGGCTGTTAGCCGCTATTTCCTGAGCGCACTTTATTACCGCGTTCGACAATTCATTTGCCGGCACAACTTTATTTGCAAGCCCAACGCGCAATGCTTCATCAGCGGGGATTTTCCGGCCAGTAAAAATCATTTCGCGGGCAAAACCTAAACCAACGTTTTTATTCAGCCGCTGCGTGCCGCCAAAGCCCGGGAATATGCCAAGGGAAACTTCCGGCAGCCCGAATACCGCCGTATCGGCCGCATATATAAAATCACATGCCAAGGCAAGCTCCGTCCCACCGCCAAGCGCAAAGCCGTTAACCGCCGCAATTACAGGCTTGGAAGCCGATTCAATCGCTCGCATCAGATCGTGGCCGATATGCGCAAACTGATCAGCTCCGCTTCTGCCCATTTTTGGAAAAGATGTAATATCCGCTCCGGCAACAAACGCCTTTTCGCCAGCCCCAGTAACCACGATCACACGGACATTTTTGTCGGCGTTGTATTCTTTTAAAGCACTAATCAGTTCGTTTATCGTGTCGATGTTTAACGCGTTAAGCGCCTTTGGGCGGTTGATGGTGATGATGCCGACGTTGTCTTTAATCTCAAGCAGCAGGTTTACATAGATCATAATTGCCTCCAACAAGCCAGTATGTTAGTGTGTTGGTGTGTTGGTATTTTGGTAACTGCATTTACTAAAACACTAAAATACTAACATACCAACACACTATTCAATACAAGTAAAACCCCCTCTTCGTCTTCCTCCCAAGCCATCCTTTATTAACGCATTCCTCCAGCATCGCGCATGGCTTATACTTTTCGTCCTTAAACTCTTTGTAAAGCACTCTTTGTATCGCAAGGCAAGTATCCAATCCGATTAAATCCGCCAAAGCAAGTGGGCCCATCGGCCAGTTGAAAGAAAGCTTGCAGCCGGTGTCGATATCTTCCGCGGTTGCAACATTTTCGTGCAGAGCTGAAATGGCTTCATTAATCATCGGGATTAAAATCCTGTTCATGATAAATCCCGGCGAATCGGAGGCTGTAACCGCGGTTTTACCAAGTTTTTTTACCAACTCTTTAACGCAATCATAAGTTGCTTCGCTTGTTTTTGAACTTCTGATTATTTCAACGCATTGCATGACCGGAACTGGATTCATGAAGTGCATGCCGATCACTTTATCGGGCCTTCTTGTGACGCCGGCTATTTTCGCTATGGAAATGGAAGAGGTGTTTGTTGCAAGTATCGCATCTTTTTTCACCGCCTCATCCAGTTTTTTAAATACTTCCAATTTTAAATTTATATCTTCGGGTGCGGCTTCAATAATAATATCGCAATCCGCCATATCTTTTAAATTAAGCGTTGTCTTGATATTGGCAAGAGCCGCATTATGAATTTCTTGGCTGATTTTTTGTTTCTCAAGAAATTTCGCAAGGGAGTTTTTTATCACGCTCAAGCCTTTTGCGACAAACTCGTCTTTAACATCCTGCATAATTACCTTGAATCCAGCCATTGCAAAAACCTGCGCAATGCCTGAGCCCATCTGCCCTGCGCCGATTACGCCGATTGTGTTTACTGTCATATTGCCTCCACCACCATCGCCGTTGCTTCGCCGCCGCCGTTGCATAAAGAAGCAATCCCGCGTTTCAGTTTATGCCTTCGCAGTTCATAAATAAGCGTCGTTAAAATTCTTGCTCCGCTGGCGCCGATCGGATGCCCAAGAGCGACAGCGCCGCCATTCACATTAACTTTTTCGGGATCAAGTTTCAGCTCTCGAATGGCCATAATAGCCACAACCGAAAACGCCTCGTTTATTTCAAATAGATCTATGTCGGAAACTTTAAGTTTAGCTTTCTCCAGAGCTTTTTTTACCGCTCCAGCCGGCGCCATCGTGAACCACTCCGGTTCGCGTGAAAATACCGCATGTGAAACAATCCGAGCAATCGGTTTTACAGCCATTTTTTCGGCGCGTTTTTCGTCGATCAGCACAAGCGCCGCTCCTCCATCGCTAATAGAAGAAGCATTTGCTGCTGTAACCGTCCCGTCTTTGGCAAAAATTGTCGCAAGCGAAGGAATTTTATCATAATTCACTTTTCCGGGCTCTTCATCTTTATCTATAATCTGAGCCCCTTTCTTATGATTAATAGTAACCGGGGCTATTTCATCTTTGAAACGCCCTTTTTCCACGGCTTCATTAGCTTTTTTATAGCTGCGAATTGCAAAATCGTCCTGCTCTTTTCGGCTGACGTTATATGCCTTTGCACAAAGTTCCGCGCAGGAACCCATATGCTGGTTTGTGTATATATCCCAAAGACCGTCATTAACCATTGAATCGATGATTTTCCCGTCTCCAAGGCGATATCCACCGCGCGCATTTGGCAAAAGATAGGGCGCGTTAGTCATCGATTCCATTCCGCCGGCGGCAATTATTCCGGCATCTCCAGAACGTATTATCTGATCGGCAAGCATTACCGAAACAAGCCCCGATGAACAGACTTTATTCACAGTCAGCACATTGATTTCTTTGGGGAGTCCGGCTGCAAATGCCGCCTGCCGTGTCGGCGATTGTCCTAAGCCCGCAGGCAAAACAGATCCCATTATGCACATTTCTATATTTTCGGACTTAATCCCGGAACTTTTGACAGCCGCCGCAATTGCCGTTCCGCCAAGATCGGGCGATCTTACCGGAGATAGACTTCCTTGAAAAGATCCGATCGGCGTGCGCGCAGCACTTAATATAAATGTCATGCCTACCTCCGTTAGAACGCCTTAACGAATTCTGATGAGTTTAGGCGTTTTTACGCCCGCCAATGATTTAGTGGCGGGCTGTTTGTTTGCCATTAAATTAGTTTCTGAATAGACTTAGAAAGGAAGTTTGTAAAGAAAAAGAAAAATATTAGCGGGATTTTATTTGTCCCGAATTTGGAACAAATATCGTGTTTCATGTCCGGAATTACGAACAATATAAAAATCTTCAAAATTGGCAACCTTACGATAAATATAGGCTTTTATCTTGGCATAGAGTTTGCTTATTAAACAAGGTGAGGATTAGTTAACAAACCTGCCCAAAGGCGGGTAAGGAGGGAAATATGGGAGATTTTAAAACTTTCACACCAACAGGGGTAAACCCCTACAAATATGGTTCCGCGGCCAGCAAACCAGTAGATAAGACCAACACGCCTTCAAGCGAAACGCCTACCTATCATTATGGAAGCGGCGGCCCTCTACAGGTTAGAACCGCTCCACCTCCCGCTCATACACCTCAAACGCCCCTCAGACAATTCACGCCCTCACACTCCGAGTATGCACGCTCTTATTATGAATATGGGCCCAAATCAACACCTGCGGAACAG
>JACPAJ010000113.1 GCA_016180865.1 Deltaproteobacteria bacterium | reverse complement strand
AACCTGCTCACGTATGGATTATCCTTTATATAGAACCGGTAAGGCAATTCACGGCCGCCGCTTATTCCGATCCTTGTCGTAACTACAATTTTTTTCGGCTTTTCGCCGTTATCCAGCACGTGAAAATTTTTGCCTGTAAGATCCATGCCGTAATAATCTTTTGTGATCGCCATGGCCTGCGTAAGTTTTCCGGGGCCGTTCGTTAGATCGATATCTTTTTTTACAGCGGGCCTGTTGCGCCTCATGGCGGCCATGCCTTTTACCGGCTCGACCGCCCTGATCAAAACAGCTTCGCCTTTACCTTCTTTTGCAGTGACAAAGTTCAAAAGCCAGTGATTCCCATAAGTGAAATAAACATAAGCGTAACCTCCCGGCCCGAACATCACTTTATTCCTGGGGGTAAGCCCTCTGTTTGCATGGCATGCCGGATCGTTTTGGGTATAGGCCTCGGTTTAGGCCTCGGTTTCAACGATTCGGGCAAGCAACTCAAAGCCATTTACCTTATGATAAATAAGCTTTCCTAAAAGTTTTTTTGCGGCGTCCACGGTATTTTTGGCATAAAAACGGCGCTGCAGAATCTTCATAAAGGAGATGTTTAGGATAAATAATAAATTTTTGCAACCTTCTATAGCTTTTTGCCGGGAAATGTATTATGGTAGCCGTTATGAGATATTATAAAAAAAGAACCCATGTAAAACACAAGCCCAACAATGAGCCGGCCAATAATCGAACGCTTTTACAGGAAATAGCCCGTCAGGCAATGCTCGACAAAAACATGCTTCCGGAATTTTCGTCTAGGGTCAAGCAGGAGCTGGCCATGTTCAATAAAGCGCCGGCGCTAACCGGAAAAAAAGTCCGCGATCTGCGCCACCTGCCGTGGTGTTCAATCGATAATGACGACTCCTTGGACCTCGATCAATTGTCCGTTGCGGAGAAGATGAACGGCGGAATGATAAAAATCCGCGTGGCGGTTGCCGACGTCGATTCGCTGGTGAAAAAAGGGAGCGCGATAGATGATCACGCCCGCCATAACACAACCTCGGTTTATACCGCCGCCGAAATATTTCCGATGCTTCCGAACAAACTTTCAAATGACCTTACGTCCCTTAACTTTGAGGAAGACCGCGCGGCTATAGTCATCGAAATGACGATAGACGCACGCGGTAAAGTCGTGGAATCGGATGTCCTGCAGGCAATGGTTCATAATCACGCAAAGCTTACATATGACAGCATTTCGTTGTGGCTGACCGGAAAAGGCCCGGCACCGGAGCCTTTGCAAAAGATAAAAGGCCTTGAAGACAATCTTCGCGTTCAGGATAGAATCGCCCAGCTCCTCCGAAAAAACCGGTATGAGCGCGGGGCGTTAGACCTTGAAACCATTCAATCGCGCCCTGCAAGAAAAACATATTGATTTTATTTGAGTTTTGGGTTAGGCTGTCGTTCGTGTTCCAAAAAGATGGGAGCGCATTGTGGAGATAGCGGCCGAATACGGATTCAGGCTTCCGCCTCAGCCTAACTCGGAAGCGCTTGAGAGATTTCTTGATAAAGAAAGGATCGCCGATCCGCTAAGATTTCCTGATCTTTCGCTTACAATCATCAAACTGATCGGAAAAGGCGAATATGTCGTTGAATTCAAGAACGCAAAGCCAATCGGGCATTTTGCGCTGGCGGTCACCGATTATACGCATTCCACTGCGCCTAACCGCCGCTATCCGGATCTTATCACTCAGCGGATTTTAAAGGTTGCTTTAAATGGCAGCCCCCTGCCCTACAAGCCAAAAGAGCTGGAAGAACTGGCGCGCATCTGCACGGAAAAAGAAGATGACGCTGTAAAAGTCGAACGGCGCGTTGCTAAGTCAGCCGCGGCTTTGCTGTTGTCTTCAAGAATAGGCGAAACGTTCGACGCCATTTGCACCGGTGTCTCGGACAAAGGGACATGGGTGCGCCTTATCGATCCGCCGGTCGAAGGAAAGCTGCTGAAGGGCTCAAAATATCTCGATGTCGGCGAAGAGCTGCGCGTTAAATTGATAAATGCAAATGTAGAGCGCGGCTTTATAGATTTCAGGGCGATATAAAAAAACAATATGTCAAATCAGGAAAATGAAGCGCAAAAGGTAATATTTTCGATGCATGCGGTTGGCCGCGTGCATCCTCCCAAAAAACAGGTTCTAAAAGATATTTCGCTCGGATTTTATTATGGGGCGAAAATAGGCGTCCTCGGTCTCAACGGCGCCGGAAAAAGTTCGCTGCTTAGAATAATCGCCGGAGTTGATGACGGCTACACCGGCGAAGTCCACTTTGCCAAGGGCTATAGCGTTGGCTTTTTGGAACAGGAGCCGCTGCTTGATCCTAAAAAAACCGTGAAGGAAGCGGTCTCCGAGGGGGTTCAGGATATAGTCGATCTTTTAAAAGAGTTCGAAGAGATAAATAATTCGTTCGCAAATCCGATGTCGGACGATGAGATGGCAAAACTCCTTGAACGCCAGGGCAAGGTTCAGGAAAAACTTGATCATGCAGATGCATGGAATCTCGACAGCCGCCTTTCGCTGGCGATGGATGCGCTGCGCTGCCCGCTGGATGATGCGCTGATAGAAAATCTTTCCGGCGGCGAAAAGCGGCGCGTGGCGCTTTGCCGCCTGCTCCTAAAAGAACCCGATATCCTGCTGCTGGATGAACCGACAAACCATCTGGACGCCGAATCGGTCTGGTGGCTGGAACGTCATTTAAAAGATTATAAAGGGACCGTGATTGCGGTAACCCATGACCGCTATTTTTTGGATAATGTTGCCGGCTGGATACTTGAACTCGACCGCGGCTATGGCATCCCATGGAAGGGAAATTACTCTTCGTGGCTGCAGCAAAAGGAAGAAAGGCTTGCGCGCGAGGAACGATCCGACCAGAAACGCCTGCGCACGCTCGATAGAGAGCTCGAATGGATACGCCAGTCCCCTTCCGCGCGCCGCGCAAAAAGCAAGGCCCGCATTACAAATTACGAGAATCTTTTAAAGCAGGATCGGGACAGGTTAGATGAAGAGATAGAAATCTATATTCCGCCGGGGCCCCGGCTTGGAACAAACGTCATTGAGGCTAAAGATGTTTCAAAAGCTTACGGCGATAAGCTCCTTTTCGAAAACATGAACTTCACGCTTCCGCAGGGCGGAATTGTAGGCATTATTGGCCCTAATGGCGCCGGCAAAACAACGCTATTTAAAATGATAATGGGACTGGAAAAACAAGATAACGGAACATTCAAGATTGGCGAAACGGTAAAGCTTGGGTTTGTAAAGCAGGAACGCTTTTCTCCTGATGACGAACGAACTGTTTGGGAATGCATTTCCGGAGGTTCCGAAACGATAGCCTTGGGCTCGCGCGAAATAAACTCGCGCGCTTACGTCGCCCGCTTCAATTTCTCCGGCACCGACCAGCAAAAGCAGATAAAGGTGCTTTCGGGCGGCGAAAGAAACCGCGCGCACCTTGCCATAACATTGAAGGATCCCGGCAATGTCCTGCTGCTTGATGAACCTACCAACGATCTTGATGTCAACACGCTGCGCGCCCTTGAAGTTGCTCTTGAAAATTACGCCGGCTGCGCGGTCATCATAAGCCACGACCGCTGGTTCCTCGATAGAATCGCAACCCACATTCTGGCGTTCGAAGGCGAATCGCAGGTTATTTGGTTCGAAGGCAACTTTGCCGAATACGAAGCCGACCGCGAACGAAGGCTCGGCGCCTCCGCGAAAGACGTCCACAGGATTAAATACAAGAAACTGAAAAGAAATTAAACTTGCGTTATAATATCGAATATTTATAGTATGAAGAAGGAGGCTGCAAAGCTATGACGTTAATGGCGCAGATGATGCCATTGCCAGGCTCAAAAGTATTGTTTGTAGATGATGACGCCGAGCTGCGGAGCGAATTTAAAAACGCTTTCAGCGAATACGAGATAATCGAAGCCTCAAGCGGAGAATCTGCGCTGAAAATCATCAAGGCTCCAAATGAAATCGTTCTTGCAATTCTGGATGTCAGAATGCCCGGCATGAACGGATTGGATCTTCTCAAGGCAATCAGAAATATTTCACCTGAGATTGGAATTATTATCATGACCGGCCATGGATCCAAAGATGTGGTAGTTGACGCGCTCAGAGGATCCGCAGATGATTACATAGAAAAACCGTTTAGCATTAAAAGAATAAAAGAGATTATAGAAAGAATTATAAGGCAGAAACGCGGCGAAGATGACCCATTAAATAATGATACCAGGGGAAAAATCGAACATGTAAAGCTTTTCGTCGAAAGGAACTGGCAAAAGAAATTATCCCTAAGCGAAGCCGCAAACGCCGTCTGCCTTAGCCCAAAATATTTGAGCAGAGTTTTCAGGCAGCATGTTGGGGTCGAATTTGGTTTGTTTAAGTTAAAAACAAAAATCGATAAAGCAAAAGAACTTCTCTCAAAAACCGGTCTTAATGTTAGCGAGACGGCTTACAAGCTGGGCTATGAAAATATCGAATCATTTGTAAGAATATTTAAAAAAATCACAGGTGCTGCACCTTCAGAATACAAAAATAAATATCCCAAAAATCGACAGCTGTATCAAGACGACGAATAAAAGAAATCCATAAGGTGGCTTGAGGTCAAATAATTTGGGCTAGAGCCAATTTCCGCGCCTACCTCTAAGATATATATTTCTCCACAGCAACTTAAAAAAAACGAGGGAGGCTCTATGACAATTCAATACAAAAGATTTATTGCCATGAGTGTGTTTATCTTGCTCATGGCGGTCGCGCCATGCGGCGGCAATAGCGGCAGCGGCAGCCTTGGCGGCGCTAATCCGGACAGTAGCAGTGCCGGAGTAAGTAATAGTAGCGGCGGCGAAGAAGATGGCAGCGTGAGTAGTAGTGATAGCAGTTTGGAAGGCGTGGAAGAAGGGATCGGTGGTAGCAATCCTGCAATTCAGCCGCTTATCATTGTTACCAAAGTAGGAAGCGGCACAATCAGCGGAGGCCCGGACGGAGTTGATAATGGAGTTGATTATAGGGAAAGTGCAGATGCCGGCACTATTATTTCTCTTACGGCTCTGCCTGATGCGGATTGGGCATTTGACAGCTGGAGCGGAGATTGCGTTGGCTTAAACAACCCCTTCCCCATTTTAATGGATGCTGACAAAAACTGTGAGGCAAAATTTGTCCTGGCAACGTATGTGTTGACGGTAGACAAGACAGGCACAGGCACAGTAACAAGTGATCCGGCAGGAATTGACTGCGGAGCGGCATGTGCGCAAGGCTTCACATCCGGGGCATCAGTTACCCTTGCGGCTATTGCCGGCCTTGGTTTTGCTTTTACAGATTGGAGCGGCGCATGCGCCGGCATGGCTAACCCGGCAGTTGTCTCGATGGATGCGGATAAGGCCTGCACGGCTAATTTTTCTGTAGCGGAACAATCACTAACAGTAAATAAAGTCGGCTCTGGCACAGTGACAAGCGATCCAGTTGGCATCAATTGCGGCGCTGTATGTAACCAGGGATTCAGCAATGGGTCCTTCGTTGATCTGCTGGCAACACCGGATGTTGACTGGGCGTTTACTTCATGGAGCGGAGATTGCGCAGGGAGTGCCAGCCCAATATCAATCATGATGGATGCAAATAAAGCCTGCAATGCAACGTTTACACCCACGGTGCAATATACACTAAATGTTTCAAAGACGGGTAATGGGGTTCTTACAACCAATCCAGCAGGCATTAATTGCGGCGTGACATGTTCCACTCTCTTTAATCCGGGGGTTCATATTCAACTCGCTGCCACAGCCGACCCTGGCTGGGGGTTAGACTCTTGGAGCGGCGATTGCACAGGCGTACTTAATCCGGCTGTGCTCGTTATGAGCACAAATAGAAATTGTGCCGCCACATTTTCTATTAAGCCATGGGCGCGGAGCTTTAATGCCTCGGCGTTAGATTCAGGCCGCATGATCGAGCAAACCCCTGATGGCGGATTTATCATCCTTGGCGGCTTAGACTCGTCCGGCAGCGGAATGGGTGATTTCTGGGTCATAAAGACAGATGAAGTCGGTGCTCCGGTGTGGCAATATTCCTACGGTGGAGAGGACCTAGACGTTGCAAGATCGATAGCTAAAACTCCCGACGGCGGTTATATTGTCTCCGGTCATAGTTATTCGTTTACACCGCAAAATGCCTATGACTTTTGGGTCCTTAAACTTAATCAGGATGGAACTATTGGCTGGCAATTTGTGTATGACGATGGTTTGAGCTCGGACAACGTTAATGCAACTGTTCAGCCTGCGTATGATGGCAGCGGTTATTTCGTGATTGGTAATAATTATTCTCAAATGTCTGAAGCCGACGTCTTTGTTCTAAAACTTGATAACAATGGAAACGTAATCTGGCAGAACACATATGGAACGTCCGGGCTTTATGATTATGCATATGACAGTTCGGCAACGCCGGACGGTGGAGTTGTTTTTTCAGCTTCCGCCTTAAATGAAATGGCACCTAATGGTTATTATGATATGAAGATGTGGATAGTCAAATTAAACGGCAACGGAACCATTGGCTGGCAGAAGGCTTACAGTTTGGGAGCTAATATAGTTTCTACATTTATTCGAAAGGTGTCCAGCGGTTATATTGCAGGGGCAACATATGCAAGCATTGATGGCGAACCGGATGTTTTGATTTTGAAATTAGACAGCGTGGGCGGAATCTTATGGCAGAATAGTTATGGTGAAATTGGTTTCGGCGATACCATCAGCTCTATAATACAAACATCCGACGGCAGATATGTAATGACCGGTTCAACAGTCGATTACAATGGCCTTGATTTCCTTTCCGCAATCTGGGCGGTCAAACTGAACACCAATGGAAATATTATATGGCAAAAAATGTATCGTCACCCGACATTAAATCTGGAATCATTCTACGCCAGTGAAACCGCATCTAGCAATCTTGCGATCGTTGGCAACATAACTGATAATTTTATGAGTTCCGATCTCTTGGTCTTACGGGTTAGCTCCAACGGCTTGATCACTTTCAATCCTGCCAGCGGGGCATCGGCCGTAGATTCGAATGTTGTACCTACAGGTACCATTATGCCTGATGGGGTGAACACTCTTGCAGCCCCGGTTTCGGTTGTAGGAGTTTCGGAAATAACAACTGCCGTGGGAGTTGCAACATCGGCAGCAATAACAGTATTAGCACCGTAATTTTTGCCGGGGCACATGCTTCTTGAAAGCGTGTGCCCCAAAGGGGGCTCTATGAAGCATTTAAGCCCGATGGTTCTTATCATACTTGCTGTAGCGTTGCTGATGGTTACAGGATGCGGCGGTGGAACGAACAACAGTGACGGCAATATCGGCACAGAGGAAGATACGGCGTCAACAGATAATGAAGCAGCATTTGATGATTCCGCAGGCGACCCTGAATTGCCAACAGGTGATGAAATAGCGCTTGAAGAGCCGGTTGGCAGCCCCGAGTTGGCGACACCCGAGCCGGTAACGGCAGATGAAATTGCCGTTGAAGATGCTGCCGAACCTCTTCCGGTAACCGTGCCTGCATCTACTCAAATATTCAGATTGATCGTATCAAAAATTGGTGACGGAAGCGGTACCGTTTTGAGCAGTCCGGCTGGCATTAATTGCGGCACAACATGCTTGGCCATGTTCAATTCAGGAACACATGTAAAGCTTACCGCAACTCCCGATCCTCATTTTATATTCTCCGGATGGGGCGGAGACTGCACCGGGACGCTTAATTCTGTCACAATTACAATGAATACATATAAAAAATGTATCGCTAAATTTGAAACAACTGGCAACAAGTTAAGCATTAATATAATCGGCAATGGCTCAGTGACGATAAATGGCGGCACTGTTTGTGAAAATTCGTGCATAACATATTATCCTTCAGATTCAAAAATCGCACTTGTGGCTGCCGGAGATGCCGGGTGGCAATTTAAAAACTGGAGCGGAGATTGCTACTGTGCAAAGTCAAGTTGCTCGATCATCCTAAGCTCAAACAAATCATGCACGGCGACATTTTATGAAACGCCTGTAATTTCGACAATTCCAAATTGGGGCAAAACTTATGATTCTTCAGCTATAGATGTCGGCAGCATGATTGAAAATACATCCGATAACGGATTTGTCATCCTTGGAAGGACAGATCTGTACGATACATGGTCCAGCAACATTTGGGTAATAAAGACTGATTCGGAAGGCATTCCCGCATGGCAGTATTCCTATGGATATGGTTATCCAATGTCGATAGTCCAAGGATTGGATGGCGGTTATGTGGTGTCGGGACACAGCAGCAAGGGTTTCTTGGTTTTTAAATTACTGCAGGATGGAAGCACCGACTGGCAATTTGCATATGATAACGGCCTTAATCACGAAAATGCTAAACCATTCCTCCAGCGAGCGGATGATGGCAGCGGATATTATCTTGTTGGAACCGATATAGTTGTGGGCGATTACTTTGCCCTAAAACTCGACAACAACGGAAATGTGATCTGGCAGAATAAATATAGCGGGTCATCAACATATGATTCTGTTGAGGCAATTTCAGCAACGTCGGACGGCGGGGTTATTATTGCTGGAATTTCATCTTCTACGATTGCCACGTATTATTATGACGTATGGGTGATTAAATTAAAAAGCGACGGAACGGTTTCGTGGCACAAACGCTATAATACGGAGGTTTATGTAAATGGATCTTTTATTCAAGAGATTTCGGGCGGTTTTATCCTCGGAATAAATTATCAGTCTTCTGCAAATGATATTGATGTATTACTTTCGAAACTAGACAGCCAGGGCAAAATATTATGGCAGAAGGTCTATGGAAAAAATATGGATTTGGAGACGGAAAATTATGTTGATGTGATCAATTCTTTCACCGAGACATCCGATGGCGGTTATATAATGACCGGCTCAACTACCGATATGTACGACATCGACTACAAGTCTTCGATATGGACGATAAAGCTAAACGATAACGGGGCTATTGTGTGGCAAAAGATGTATAGTAGTCCCCTATTACAGCTTGATTCATACTCTATTAGAGAGACTCCAGATAATAATTTTATAATCCTGGGTGAAGTATTTCCCTTTGACATGTCAGATGTGGATTTATTGGTCTTGCGTATCGGTTCCGATGGTCTGATATCTTTCAATCCGGCGAGCCTCATGTACGTTTCTGGCACTACTACAACTCCAGTGGAAGCAGCCATTATAACTCCGGGAAACGTCTTTAAATTAGCGCCCGCTGCAGTGGCAGGGACATCTAAAACTACTGACGCTGTAAAGATATCGACATCGGCAGTTATAACTGAATTAGCACCGTAATTAACTTATTTTGGAGTTGAAATCCGCCTTTTAAGCACCTGATACGCCACTCCGTCGGTTTCGACTCTTTTCATGCATTCTTCATAAAGTTCTGCCCAGCGAACTGCAACGTGGCCTGCATCTTTCTCAAGTTTAAGCAACCGGCCGCCTTTTCCTTCATTCCGTGAATCCAATTCAGCCAGCGATATTATTACCGCATGACGAACTTCAATGTTTGCTATGGCTGTTTCCGACCAAAATAAATCGATAAGGCTGTCGCCTGCTCTCACAAGTTTCATGGCGCCGACTGCGGATCCATAATTGATGGATTTTACAGCATCATCTTTTACAGCCTCAAATTTTTCATAAAATAACGTATCGATGGAATCGATAAACCCATATTTATTAAGAACCCTGCCTAAAGCCGCCCACTCCCGTCTTGAAGTGCCGTTTGTTGCAATCATTTTGTCGATAAGCCCTTCATGACGATACAACCGTTTTTTTACCCTGTCAGCGGGTATACCCGAATTATACAAAGCATCGAGGACTGCAGCTCTGTTAGCGCTGATATTTATATTCGGCCATTCAGTGATTATCAATTCCAAATCGTCACTTATGAGTGGTTTCCCCATCATATCAGACAAAGCTTGCAACCCATTCTCCGGCACCGCATACTTTTTCAGCAGATCGATAAATAAATCAGACAATGAGAATGGAGATGCAGGCATCGTGTTCATCGCGACCAGAACCCTGGCACGAAAATTTCTTTTAACCGTTTCATCAATATTAAGATGTCCGGCCATTTTCAAAATTTTGCCGGCAGCATCGAAACATGGTTTTCCTTTTTCTATTATTTCGCTAAGAATGTCGAACATATCGGTATCAGAATAATTCCTCTCAGTTATCCTGTCTAAAGCTTTCATCTGAAAACCGGCTATTCCGGGAAGATCAGCGTCCAGTTTCATGATGAACTGGGTAAAAAGAGCCAGTTCATGGTTTAGTTTTTTTTGGTTGTCTTGATCCTCGCACTCCAAAGAAAAAGCCCGATTGAACAATATATTTTGAAATCCTATCAGCACTTCATGTTTATGGGAGGCCAAATTCCTTAAGCCCATACCCCACAGCGCCCTCATCCGGCCCGCATACTCAAGCGTCTCCGCGTCATCAATCTTATCGTTTTCAACCGGCAGATCTTTCATGCAATGAATTGCTTTTCTAACGATTCTCTCATCCAGCGACCCACTTATTACTATTGACTGAAGAAAGGTGTATAATTCTTCATTTGCCCCTACAATCCTCCTGCTCATAAGATTTTCGATGGTCTTCATTTGCAAGCTGACTTTATCAGGGACATCGTCTTTTATTTTCATGATAAAGTCTGCAAATGCAGTCAGCTCGCGGAAAAATTCTGTAGCCCCGTCGTTGAATTCAATGTTGCGTTTTCTCAGAGAAAACGCCCGATCGATCATCGCGTTCTCAAAAGCCATAACGTCTTTATCGGCATACAAACTAAACGTACTCAACAGCTCATTCCATCCCTCTCTAATTTGCAGGAGAGCGCCGAGTTCTTCGCCGCTTTTTAATTTATCATCTTTGAAATAGTTATCGACAATAAAGTTTTTTAAATTGATATTGGTTGCATTGCTTTTCTGCGAAACAATCGACCTGAGCGCGGCTCTTACCTCTGCGGATTTCGCATTGCTGAGTATTTCTGTAACATTGAACAGATCGCTGGATTGGATCTCGGCAGTATAGCTGAATTTCAAATGTGCGGGGGGAGTGTTCCCCTTCGAGATTTTTCCGGTCTCTTCGTCATAATCAAATCCAACCATCGAGAACATTTTTTTTATAACTGTTAAATTATCAGAACTTTGGGTTGATTTTTCTACCATACCCAATATGTAATGATATCCCTCTAATCGAATATTCAACTCCGGAGCGTCAAGATACGAAAGTGCTTCTTCAAGATTTTGCGGGCCTGAAACTTCATCCTTTACGGCTGTTATAGCAGTATCTGAACATAAAGCTTGATACCATTGAATAGATGTTTCTTTATCACCTATTTCCATTCCATCTTTAAAGAGATGTGGATTTTTCGTCACTGGATCGACGTGAACGTCGGAATAATCATTAAGATCCAAACCTTTTGGATTCTGAATTATAATATGCGAGCTATCGCCACCATTTTCAGAAATATAAAGGTCTCGAGAAATTACATTATTTTCATAATTATAACCAGAGAGGAAGGCAAAATATTTGCCGTCAACGCTTACCCATGGATGAGTCATTAGGTTGTCATCTTCAGCATTAGCACGGTTATATTCGAGTTTAGTGCAACCGAAGTAAATTGGCGGCAGCTTCTTTAAATTTAAATCGCCCATAAATTTCTCCTTGTAAAGAGCCTACGCAAAATTAGCGCCAAGAGCGGACATTTAGAAATAAATATTATTTATCTTAACCTCTTGGATTTGATGATTATTTTATGGATAGCGCAAACGACTAATATCGTACACATTGTGCTAAAAGAAGAAGTGTCCCAAATTCTGAAAAACCGAACAAAAGCTGTTCGGAATAGTGAACACGAATAAGCAAATTATGATGTCGATCTTGTATAGATCACTTTTCAAACAGCTTTTTATATTGTCCGTATCCTTCCTTTTCCAGATCCTCTTTGGGAACAAAACGAAGCGCTGAAGAATTAATGCAATATCTTAGGTGCGTGGGACCGGGGCCATCGTCAAAAACATGCCCAAGGTGGGAGCTGCCGCCCCTGCTTTTAACCTCTACCCTCTCCATTGAAAGCGAGCTGTCTTTTCCTTCCATAATATTTCCTGATTCCAGCGGCCTTGTAAAGCTCGGCCAGCCTGTGCCCGAATCGAACTTGTCCTTGGAACTAAAAAGAGGTTCGCCGGTAACCACGTCAACATAAATCCCGTCTCTTTTATTATTCCAAAACTCATTCTGGAAAGGCGCTTCGGTAACACCTTCCTGTGTCAATTTATACTGCATTTCGGTCAATTTATTTTTCAGCGAACACTGCATCTTTTGCTGAAATTCATCTCTTCCGGAGCTTTTGCGGTATGCATTGTAACGGTTCGGATCTTTTTTATAAAAATCCTGATGATACTCTTCAGCTGTATAAAAAATGCCGGCGGGCCGTATATCCGTTGAAATAGGCTTATTAAAAATCCCCGACTTCTCCAATCTCTTTTTTGAAGCGAGAGCAAGCTGCTTTTGCTCTTCGTTGTGATAAAAAATCGCCGTCCTGTACTGAGAGCCCTTATCCACAAACTGCCCTGAATCGTCGGTCGGATCTATCTGGCTCCAAAAAATATCAAGCAAATTATCATAAGATACTTTTGCCGGATCATATATTATTTGGATCGATTCAAGATGGCCGGTCAGGCCGCTCGACACATCTTCGTATGTAGGATTGGCCTTCGTGCCGCCGGCGTATCCTGATAAAACCTCATATACACCCGGGACTTTTTCGAAAGCCGCCTCTATGCACCAAAAACACCCGCCGGCAAACGTTGCCTTTGCGGGTAATTCTTCTGCTCCTGCGGTGTTCGTCAAAATCGGCATCGCTAATAAACCTAACATGAAAACTAAAAAATTCATACTTTATAGTACTATTTAACCGCTTTTGAGGGTATGAGGTCAACCCCTTAAGGTTGACATTTTGCCCCCTGGCTGGCTTCTTCAGCAGGCACAAAGGAGAGGAGAAATAAAATTGCTGCTATCGATAGATAGCCAATGGAATAATAGATTACCATCGTGTCCGGAGGCAACCACGGAAGATATAACCCGCCGCCGATCGAAGCAGAATGTATCAGTCCAAATGAAGTAAAGAGCGCGCAAATGAAGAAATAAACGGCGGAGGTTTTTAGTCTGCGATCTATCATGTGGGAAGCAGCCGCACCCCAAAGCATGGCAGTAACGATAAAACCTCTTCCGAGCATTTCGATGATTTTAAAATTCTGTGCTGCGTCGCTTTTAAGCAGCGGAGGCAGCGCAGAAAGCAGCGAGGCGTCCACGTGAATCATGCCGGTTAAAACTATCCTTACCAACTCAGCAATACATGGCAAGAGGGCGAAACTTACCGCGTTCATGTACCTGCTGCACTCGCGGTATCCTTGCCCCAGAATCTCAAAACCGATAAACAAAAGTATCGGCATCACAGCGGCAGCCGGTATCAGGTCGACAATGAACTGAATGTAACCAAGGCACCCGCCAAGACCTATGAAAACGCCGGTCGCCAGCGTATAAGCGGCGCGCGCCCCCATTTTTTTATAGGCTGGATGGCCGATATAAGGAGTTGATTGACTGACTCCGCCGCAAATTCCTGCGACAAGTGTTGCAATCGCCTCCGTTAAAAGTATGTTCCTTGTTTTATAATTATCACCGGCCAGGCGGGCACTTTCCGTAACGTTAATGCCTCCGACGATAGTAAGAATTCCAAACGGTATGGCAACTGGCAGATAATCAAGCGCTTTACCGAGGCCGGCCGCAAAACCAAAGGTCGGAAGAGGCAAGCCGTAGTTTAGTTTTAATAATGGAATGTGATATGTCGTGCCGAGGAGATCGAACCGGCCAAAAAAATGCCACAGAAGCGTTCCGACAGCAATGGCAAAAAATGCCCCGGGCATGCCGAACGGAAAACGGCCGCCGGCTATCAGAGAATAAAATATCAACCCCAGCACGATAAGGCCAACAATGGGGGCGGAAAAAACGTTCATAAGAGGAAGAAAGGCCAGTAATGCAAGCCCGACACCGGCAAGAGAGCCGATAAGGCCGGCATCCGGCACGGTTTTTCTGATCCAATCGCCAAAGAACGAACAGATCAATTTTATAATGCCCATGAAAACCATTGTCGCCATTCCCACCTGCCATGTCAGAATCGGATCCTTTGTTTCAAGCCATACGGGTCCGAGCACGACAACTGCAACTCCTATGGTGGAAGGAGTATCAAGCCCCAGCGGCATTGCGGTAACATCTTCTTTGCCGGTTCGGCGCGCCAGCCGCACAGCCATGATGGTGTAAACAACATCTCCAATAAGAACGCCAAGCGCCGTACCGGGTATCATTAGTTTGAAAATATATTCCGCCGGATATCCGAAGCCGATAAGTATGGCTGTAAGAATGACAAGGTTTTGCACGTTGTCCAGCATCAGCGCGAAAAAGGCATTCAAGTCGCCCTTCGCAAACCATTTATATTTACTAGCATTCATATGAAATATGAATATCGAACTTCAGTAAATTGTCTACACAAATTTTGCAATCGCCGGCAGCCCTTAAAGGCAGCCCTTAAGGAAAAATGTTGACTTATGTCTTTGCCTATTGTCAATTAAGCCATGCTTAGATCTATATTAATAGGAGTGCTGATCTACTTTGCCGTCAGAAGTATCAGGAAATATTTTCTTATCCGCTCATATTTGAAAAAAACGTCCAAACAACATGGGGATAAAGATATTTGCAATGAAATGATCAAATGCGCAAAATGCGGCTCATACGTTCACCGGAACAGCACAGCCATGCAAAACGGAATTTTTATCTGCCTGTCGCACAACCAATAAATTATTGATTGCCCAAAATAATCGGCATTCCGTCCTTGCCGGAGCCTATTACTATCACTTTGCTGTTTTCCGCCTTGGCAAGTTCGCGCGTAGCTTCAATTCCGCGAAGTTTTAACACCGCATCCGAAAGCCCGAGATTGACCGTTGAGTTGAAATCGCTGATTCCTTTTGCCTCTATCCTTTTGCGCTCGGCCTCCTGCCGTTCCCTCTCCAATGTGAATTTCATCTGCTCGGACTGCTGTTCCGCTTCAAGCTTTTTTTCAATAGCGGTGGATAAAATTGAGGGAAGCTTCACCGCTCTTAAAAGAACGCGTTCCAGAAGAACACCCCTGGCTTCAACCATGGGTTTTAACTGTTCGAACATCTGGGTCGCCAGAAGTTCCCGCTCCGCGGTATAGAGAGCTTTAGCGTCATAACCGGAAGTGACGCCCCTGACGACGGATCTTAACTGCGGTTCAACAATTATATCCTGATAATTCATGCCGATTGTTTTATAGACCTCAGGAGCTTTTGCAGGATCAAGGCTTATAAGAACAGAGACATCAAGATTAATAGTCAGCCCTTCTCTGGAAGGAACATTCGCCTCTTCAGTAATTTGCTGCGTCCTTATGCTCATCTTATGAATGCTAAGAAGAGGATTTACGATATGAATGCCCGCCGAAAGTGAGTCGTCATACACATTTCCAAAAAGCTCTTTGACGCCCACGTGGCCTGCAGGGATCATCACAATTGACTTAAATAAAATTACGAGCAGTGCCACAGCTCCTATTACAACCCACTTGCTGCTTTTATATTTCATTAACAGCCTGTTCAATTCATTATTATCCATAAATTGTATCCTCCCTTAAATACTCGTAAGCCATAACATGGGTTTTGTCAAGAAATGCGGGATTAAACCATTGGATTTCCTTGTCCGCTCTAAACCACGTAAGCTGGCGTTTTGCATAACGGCGCGTATTGCGTTTTACGAGCGCGACAACTTTTTCATCCAATGAGGGCGAATCTATTTTTTTGCAGAAGTCCGCAATCTCCTTATACCCGACGGCTTTAAAGGCCGGCAAGTCCGCGCCATATTTTGAAATAAGGCCCCTCACCTCTTCCAACAGCCCGTCTTTTATCATTTTATCAACACGGGCGTCGATCCGCTTGTATAATTCCGCACGATCCATATTTAAGCCGATTTTCAGCGCCTGATAACGACTGGCCTTAAATTTATGATTCTTATGGAATTCGCCAATGGATTTGCCTGTCGACTTCAATACCTCAAGAGCTCTAATGATGCGCGCCGAATCGCCCGGTTTTAGGCGCGAGGCAATATCGGGATCCGATTCTTTAAGAATTTTATAAAGATGGGAAATCCCACGTTTTTCTTTAATTTCCAAAAGCTCGCGCCGGATTTTTTCGTCTCTAGGCGGAGCTTCTGCAAGGCCATGAAGCAAAGCTTTAATATATAAGCCGGTTCCGCCGACTATAAAAGGGAGATGCCCTCTTTCAATAATGCCGTTTATTGCCTTATCCGCCAGTTCTACAAATTTTGCCGCATCAAACTGCAGGGCCGGCTCGGCAACATCTATAAGGTGGTGGCAAACAGCCGCTCTATCCTCCAAAGAAGGTTTCGCCGTTCCTATATTCAGGCCTTTATAGACCTGCTGGGAATCGGCAGAGACAATTTCGCCGTTAAGCTTTTTCGCAAGCGCCATTCCGACCTTTGTTTTACCTATGCAGGTCGGCCCGCAAATGACAATTATCTTTACCGGCATTAAGTCCTCTTGAACCATTTGGCTATTTCGTCTGCGTTGAATTCGATAAAAGTCGGGCGGCCGTGAGGGCAAAAGTCTGTATTAGGCCATGCATCCATTTCATTCAACAGGAAGCGCATCTCTTCCGGTTCAAGTCGATGGTTCGCTCTTACCTGGGTATGGCATGCAAATGTTTTTAAAATATGCTCCGTAACTTCCTCAACCGAGGAACTGCGGCCTATTTCCGAAAATTCGCGCGCAAACTTTGAAACCAGCGATTTTATATCCGTATCGCACAAAAGCGCCGGCGCTGATTTAATGACGAACGAGCCTCCTCCGAAAGGTTCTATTTCAAGCCCCAAGCTATTTAATGCTTCAATATGTTCGCCGATGGAAGCCGCGTCTTTTGGCGGCAGCGCAACCTGCTCCGGAATAAGCAAACGCTGCTGCTCGATTCTTTTTTCGTCACGCTGCTTTTTCAACTTTTCAAAGCCGATTCTCTCGTGCGCCGCATGCTGATCGATCGCAACAAGGGCGCCGCAGTCATTTTCGCAAAGTATAAAGCTGTCGGACAACTGGCCGATGACTTTTAATGATGAAAAAATACCGGCGGGGCTGAAGGCTTCATTTTGAATATTGTCATCGCGAGGAAGCCGAAGGCTGACGTGGCGATCTCCTGAAATTAAGTTATTACGG
>JACPAJ010000112.1 GCA_016180865.1 Deltaproteobacteria bacterium | reverse complement strand
GAATCTGATTTAAACCATAAAGAGATTGAAAAGTGGAGGCATGAAGAGTCTTTAAAGCGGACAGCTGAAAAGAGGCCGGATCTGCTTAAGAAAAGCAAGGAAGGGAAATAAATATGAATATAATGAATGAAATTAACAGGCGTCAGTTAAAAAAGAGCGTGCCCGGATTTCGGGCCGGAGATACGGTCTGTGTTTTCAGCAAAGTTAAAGAAGGCGAAAAAGAGCGCGTTCAGGCTTTTGAAGGCGTTGTCGTTGCGCGCAAGGGGAGTTCGAATACCGAAACGTTCACTGTCCGCAAGGTTTCTTACGGCGTGGGAGTGGAGCGTATTTTCCTGCTGAATTCGCCGATGATAGAAAAAATTGAAGTGAAGCAGCAGGGCGAAGTGCGAAGAGCGAAGCTTTATTATCTTCGCGGACTTTCAGGCCGCGCCGCAAGAATTGAAGAGAAACTGGCGGAGACGGAGATAGAGACGGCTGCTCCGGAACAAAGCAAAGAAGTTCACTAAGTTTAGTTGCCTTCTTATATGAGGCAAAAACTCCTTTTTCAGCTTCCGAAAATCGATCAGTCATATTTCGAAGAAAATCTTTATAAAGAAGGGATAGCTTCTATCGCCGGCGTGGATGAAGTCGGGCGCGGATGCCTTGCGGGGCCGGTCGTTGCGGCAAGCGTTATCCTCAGAAGAGAATGCAAAATAGAAGGAATTAACGACTCCAAAAAGCTTTCTCCCAAAAAACGCGACGAGCTTTACGACGTTATTTTAAAACAATCGGTTGCTTGCGGCATCGGCCTTGTCGATTCAGTTGAAATAGACAGAATAAATATTTTGCAGGCAGCAATAAAAGCCATGGAAATGGCGGTAGAATCTTTGAGCGTCAAGCCGCAGTATCTATTGATAGACGGGAACCAACGGATTGAACTGAACATTCCTCAGAAAATAATAATAAAAGGGGATATGAGAAGCATTTCTGTCGGAGCGGCTTCCATTGTTGCCAAAGTTGCGAGGGATAGAATGATGGCCGAACTTGAAAAAAAATATCCGGAGTTCAAATTTTCGGTGCACAAAGGATACGGCACAAAACAGCATCTGGAAGAACTATTGAAATTCGGGCCGACCGAAATACATAGAAAAACATTTGCTCCTATTTGCAAGCGTTCGGCTTGTTTTCTGTCACTTTTAATTTAAGATTCCCCTTTGAATTCGCTGCCCATCAAAAAACAACATTTGTCTTTACAAATACCTTTAAAAATATTACACTTTAATTAGATAATGACCTTCAAAAAAAACCATCTTGTCATGTAAGTATTTGAAATGAGGAGATATTTATGTATATTAAACGTTTGGGGGAGGGGTTTTTAAGGGAGTGGCGAGAACGAGGAAATAGAAAACCCCTCATCATTAGAGGCGCTCGCCAGACGGGTAAAAGCAGGCTCGTGGAGCAGTTTGGCAGGGAGAAATTTGAGCATACGGCTGTTATTAATTTTGAAAAAGAGCCGCAGTTCAAGGCCTTTTTTGAAAAAGCTTCCGACATCAAAATGCTCACAAGTGAGATAGAAGTAATAAAAAACATACCGATCATTCCAGGCAAAACGCTTCTTTTTATAGATGAGATACAACAATGTCCGGAAGCGATAACCAAGCTCAGGTATTTTTATGAGGATTTTCCGGAACTGCATGTTATTGCAGCCGGCTCGCTTTTAGAATTTGTGCTTGAATCAGGGCTTGCCTCTTTTCCTGTTGGTCGTGTGGAGTTTTATTATCTCTTTCCGCTCTGCTTCAGGGAATATCTTGGCGGATGTGGAGAGGCAAAGTTACTTGAATATCTTGATTCCGTGGGACCAAGACAAAATATCGAACAGCTCATTCATCAAAAACTCAGGAAAATGCTTAAAGAATATATGCTTGTCGGAGGTATGCCGGAGGCCTGTGCACAATTTTTGACAACAAGGCGATATAAAGATGTTGAGCCGGTTTGGGAGAGCATTATTCAAACATATCGCGATGATTTCAAAAAATATTCAAAGCGAGGGAACACGGACAATATTGAATTCGCCTTTACCGAAGCGCCCCACGTGGTAGGGCAAGAAATGAATCTGACTAAATTCGGACAAGGGGCAATAAGACCGCGCGAGGTAAAGGTCACGCTTCGTCTGCTCGAAAGGGCGATGATTGTCCATAATGTTCATCAGATAAAGCACGCTTCGTTTCCGCTTACTCCTCTGTTTGGCAAACGGAGTAAGCTGGTATTTTTGGATGTCGGGCTTGTGCAATATATTAATCATATCTCTGCGGAAATACTGGAAAGCCAGGACTATTCTGCTATCTACAAGGGTGGTATTGCCGAACAACTGGTGGGACAGGAACTCTTGCCGTTTACAGGAAGCACAAGGCATCCGGAGCTTTATTATTGGCACAAGGATAGGACAAAAGGGACGGCAGAGGTTGATTATATTTATCCTCATGTCAGCCAAATCCTTCCGGTTGAGGTCAAGGCCGGCAAGGGCGGTTCGCTCGCATCATTACATCAGTTTATGTTCGAATATAAAAAGCCGCTTGCCCTGCGTATTTACGATGGCGAACTGCACTATGAAATGATAGATGTTGCTCTTCCTCAATCCGGGAGAGCCCAATATCCTCTCTTGTCCATTCCATTATATCTGATTCACAGATTGCCAAAACTTGTCTCGGAGCTTGGTTGACATCGGCGCTGTCAGTAGAGCACCTTGGAATAACTCTTGACTCGCGTGCAGCAAGGCTATTATAGCTTTCAAGCATGCAGCATTCCCAGTACGTCCATCTCCATAATCACAGCTACTACAGCCTTCTTGACGGCGCTCTTCCGATCGATGCGATGATTTCAAAAGCAAAAGACTATAAAATGCCCGCTTTGGCTATTACCGATCACGGCAATTTATTCGGAGCAATAGAATTTTACCAAAAATGCATGAGCCATGGAATTAAGCCGATAATAGGCTGCGAAGCATATATCGTAAGCAACGGCTCCCGCAAAGACCGTGATCCAAGAAGAACCGGCGAGGGCGGATATAACCATCTTGTTTTACTCGCTAAGAATCATAAGGGATATCAAAACCTGTGCCGATTAATAACCTTAAGTTATTTGGAAGGGTTCTATTATAAACCACGGATAGATAAGGAGATTTTAAAGGAGTATAATGAAGGCTTAATTGCGATGAGCGCTTGTTTTAAGGGAGAGATACCCTGGCTTATAAGGAAAGGCAATATTGAAGAGGCAAAGCTTGCGTGTGAATGGTTTTTGAGCGTCTTTTCCGCGGAACGATTTTTTATCGAGTTGATGGATATAGGCCTTGAAGATTGCAAGCCGGTTAACGAAAATTTAATAAGCATGGCAAAGGCTTTAGGGGCAGGCCTTGTCGCAACAAACGATTGCCATTATTTAGCCCGTGAAGATGCCGCCGTTCACGATGCTCTTTTATGCATTCAGACAGGCAAGACCCTGGAATCAGGGAGCAGGCTGCAATTTGGGAGCGATCAGTTTTATTTCAAATCTCCGGGTGAAATGGAAAGGCTCTTTGAACATGTTCCCGAAGCCATTTCAAATACTCTTCTTGTGGCTTCAAAATGCAATCTGGAACTCGATTTAAAATCGTATCACTTCCCAAAATTCAGCCTTCCGGAGGGGACAGATTTAGCAGGTTACCTTGAGGAAAAAGCATGGGCCGGGCTTGCGGAAAAAATAACTCAACTCAGCGAAGAGAAGCTTCAAATTTATAAAGACCGTCTAAAGCGCGAGCTCGAAATGATCAAAAAAATGGGCTTTGCGTCCTATTTTTTGATTGTCGCTGATTTCATCAACTGGGCAAAGGGGCAGGACATACCGGTCGGCCCCGGGAGGGGCTCCGCTGCCGGTTCGCTTGTGGCGTACTGCCTTAACATCACCGATGTCGATCCGATCCCCAATAAATTATTTTTCGAGCGCTTTTTAAATCCGGAACGCGTCAGCATGCCTGATATGGATATAGATTTTTGCATGCGCCGGCGCCCCGAGGTTATAGATTATGTCAGGCAGAAATACGGCTACGTTTCGCAGATCATAACATTTGGAAAGATGAAGGCAAGAGCGGTTATAAGGGATGTCGGCAGGGTCATGGGCGTTCCTTACGGCGATGTCGATAAAATTGCCAAATTGATTCCGTTTGCGGTTGATATGACGATAAACAAAGCTCTTGAGATCGAGCCGCAGCTTAAGAAGATTGCAAAGGAAGACGAACGCATCGCAAAGCTTATAGCAATTGCAAAGGGTCTGGAAGGTTTTCCGCGCCATGCTTCAACGCATGCCGCGGGCGTTGTGATGAGCGACCAGCCTCTGGATATGTTTCTTCCTCTCTATGTCGGCCAGCACGATGAAATCATCACGCAGTTTGATATGAAGGCGGTTGAAAAAATCGGACTGATTAAATTTGACTTCCTCGGACTGAAGACCCTTACGGTGATGGACGATGCGATAAAAATGATTAAGAAACGGCACGCAGCCGAAATTAATTTGAGCAAGCTTCAGCTCAACGACAAACTGGTTTACAAGCGTTTAAGCGAAGGCGAAACGCCCGGCATATTTCAGCTTGAATCTAGCGGGATGACGGATTTGGTGATGAAGCTGAAACCGACATGCTTTGAAGATATCGTTGCGCTGGTCGCTCTTTTCAGGCCGGGCCCTTTAGGCTCCGGAATGGTGGAGGACTTCATTAACCGCAAGCACGGCAGGACGAAAATCGAATACGAGCTGCCTCAGCTCGCTCCTATTTTAAAAGAGACCTACGGCGTCATTGTTTATCAGGAACAGGTGATGCAGATAGCAAGCGCCTTGGCCGGTTTTACGCTTGGAGATGCCGATCTTTTGCGCCGCGCGATGGGCAAAAAGAAGGCGGAGGATATGGCGCTGCAGCGGACGCGTTTTCTTGAAGGCTGCGCCAAAAACAGGCTGCCGGCCAAAAAAGCCGAAAAGATTTTCGATTTAATGGCTGAGTTTGCCGGGTACGGTTTTAATAAAAGTCATAGCGCAGCATATGCTTTGATTGCTTATCAGACGGCATTTCTCAGATATAAATATCCGACCGAATTTATGGCATCGCTTCTGACATCTGAAATGGGAAATACCGACAAACTGCTTTTCTATATGAACGCCTGCAGGGAAGACGGAATAAAAGTCCTGCCTCCGGATGTGAATGAAAGTCTGGTGACTTTTACGGTTACGGGCGAAAAAGAGATAAGGTTTGGAATGGCGGCTGTTAAAAATGTCGGCGAAGCCGCGGTTGAGGCAATAATTTCCGCGCGAAACGGCGGCGGCAATTTTAAGTCTCTTGACGATTTCTGCGCGCGCGTGGATTCCAGAAAAGTCAATAAAAGGGTTGTGGAGAGCCTTATCAAGTGCGGGGCTTTCGACAGTTTAGGCATTCACAGGGCCGAGCTTCTTGCCACTGCCGAAGTAGCCATGGCAAGAGCCGTCGGAATTCAGCGCGATCGTGAAATAGGGCAGACGGGGCTTTTCGATTCGGTTCCCGAGGCTGGCAAGGATACGGGCGCCGGCAGAATAGACGGCATGATACCGTGGTCGGAACACGAGCTGCTGCAGTTTGAAAAGGAAGCTCTTGGATTTTATATTTCGGGGCATCCACTTGCCCAGTTTGAATCGATTATGAAGCTTTATGCAACTGCAAGCACCGACGTTCTTGCGGAAAAAGGCGACGGCAATGAAGTTAGAATAGGGGGAGTGGCGGCGTCGTTAAGGGAGATCACGACCAAAAAAGGCGATCGGATGGGATTTGTAACGCTTGAAGATTTAAAAGGAATGGCAGATGTGATTGTTTTTCCGGAGCTGTATCAAAAATCGATACAGTATATCAAAAGCGACCAGCCATTGTTTATTATTGGAACTCTCGATATCGACGAAGAGCGAGCCAAGATTATCGCGCGCGAAATATTTCCCATTTCGGAGGTTCCCGCGAAACTCACAAAAACGGTTCACTTTAAGCTTGCGGCGTCCGAAACGGACGAAAAACAGCTGCAGAATTTAAAAAACATTCTCGGGAGGTTTAAAGGGGGGTGCAAAGTGTTTATCCACCTGACTATTCCGGACAGGAGCGAAACGGTGATGGAGCTGCCTTCGGATTTTTCGGTCTCCCCGAGCCTCCAGCTTGTTTCAACCGTCGAAAAAATATTTGGCCATAACGTTACATATTTTCAATCCTGAATAAAATGAAAGAAAAAGCTTTATTGATAGGAATCAGAAGACCCGGAAGTACGGTTTCGGAGATGGAGGCGTCGCTTTCTGAACTTATCAGGCTCGTCGATACGTCCGGAGGCGTTGTTGCGGGTATTGCCAAACAGGAGCTGAAAACGATCAACCCCGCGACATTTCTTGGAACCGGCAAAGTGGAAAATATAAAAATAAACATCGGCGATGCCCAGATGATTGTGGTCGATGACGAGCTTACCCCAGCGCAGAATAGAAATCTTTCGGAGGCGTTCGGCATAAAAGTTCTGGATAGGACGGCGGTGATTCTTGATATCTTCGCTAGAAGAGCGCGCACGCGCGAAGGCGAACTGCAGGTCGAGCTTGCGCAGCTGAATTACAGAGCTTCGCGCCTGACGGGCAGGGGGCTTTCGTTTTCGCAGCAGGCCGGTTATATCGGCAACCGCGGGCCCGGAGAGACAAAGCTGGAAGTTGACAGGCGCCGCATCCGCGAAAGGATCTCTTTTTTAAGAGGGGAGTTGAAAAAGGTGAGGATGCATCGCGAACTTCACAGGCGCAAGCGCGAAAACGTTCCCATACCGGTAGTTTCGCTTATAGGCTACACAAACTCCGGAAAATCGACGCTGATGAACGCTTTGACCTCGGCAAACGTGCTCGTGGAAGACAAACTCTTTGCAACGCTTGATCCGACCGTAAGAAGAATGAGGCTTAAAAGCGGAAGAATAATTCTGGTTGCAGATACGGTCGGGTTTATCCGCAAATTGCCGCATCAGCTTGTGGAATCGTTCCGCGCGACTTTTGAAGAGGTTGAAAACAGCGATCTGCTCGTTCATGTCATCGATGCTTCCGATTCCATGTGCGCACGCCATGTGGAAGTAGTGGATGCGGTTTTGGGCGAGCTTGGATTATCGGACAAACCGTGCCTCAAAGTTTTTAATAAATGCGACTGTAAAAATATCTATGTAAAAGATGGCAAGGATGGCGTCTTTATTTCCGCATCTAAAAAAACCGGCATGGACGGGCTTGCTAAAAAGCTGGATGATATGCTTGTAATAGGATTTAAGCACGCACGGCTTAACCTGCCGCATTCCAATGGGGCGATATTATCCGAAATATACAGGGTCGGGCGCGTTAATTTTGTAAAACACGGCAAACAATCGATTGCGGTCAATGCAGAGCTGCCTGAAAAATTAGTTGGCAGATATAAGAAATATAGTATATAAGTCGCTTTCCAAATTATGCAATGGCATGTGGCAAATATTTTAACAACCGGCCGGTTGTTTATGGTCCCTCTTTTTTTGGTGTTTTTTATTGTCAAATGGTATGGCGGCGCGTTTTTTGCTTTTACGATTGCTTCATTTACGGATTTAATAGACGGGACAATCGCTCGTTTTATGAAAACGCATTCGCAGCTGGGAGCGTTTCTCGACCCGCTGGCCGATAAGCTGCTAATGATAACCACATTTTCCTGTCTTGTTTCCGTTCGCGCCATTCCGGCGTGGTTCTTGGTGCTGGTTATTTTAAGAGATATTATGATCATGGGCGGGATAGGGGTTTTGAAAATATTAAAGATTGATGTCGCCTATGAGCCGTTCTGGTCGTCGAAATTTGCCACTCTTTCCCAGATAGTTCTGGGAATTCTTTCGCTTGGGGCTCTCTGGTCGCCGGCTTCAGCGGTCGGCGTCTATCCCTTAAGCGATTTTGCAGAAGGATTAATGTATATAACTGCCGTGCTGATTGTTGTAACAGGATTGCAATACATAAAAAAGGGGATCGAAATACTTCAAGGCAGATATCATGGTTCAGTTTCTAGACATAGGAATCCGTCCGTTTAGCGAAGTTTTAAAACTTCAGCATGAACTCCACTTAGCAAGGATAAAAGGCGACGCTGACGATACGGTTATTTTTTGCCAGCATCATCCTGTTTATACGATAGGAAAGCGCGACTCTTCAAGCGACTGGCTTTCCGATTTCAAAACAATTGCAAGCGACGGAATAGAAATCATTAAAACAGACAGAGGCGGGCGGATTACATATCACGGGCCCGGACAGCTGGTGGTTTATTTTATATTTGATTTAAATAAACGCAGGATCGGAATTAAGCAATTCGTGGAAAAAGTCGAAGAGGCTTGCATTGGGGCATTGGAAGCATTCGACATTTCAGCTTGCAGGAATAAGGAGCATCCGGGGCTTTGGGTTAATGGAAAAAAAATCGCGGCGCTTGGCTTTCATGTATCAAACGGCGTTACAATGCACGGGATAGCGCTGAATGTGGAGCCGGACATGTCCCATTATAAGCATATTATTCCGTGTGGAATAAAAGACAAAGGCGTAACATCCATGAAAGAGATTCTTGCTGCCGCGCCGGCTTTTGCCAAGGTGACAGCTGCTGTTCGAAATCAGGTTTCAAAAGAATTTTGTGCTTGATATTAAAGCCTTTTTACTATTTCCAAAGTATGCTATAATAATCAATAGTTATGAGAACTAATCAATCTTCAGGTTTTACGCTTATAGAGCTGGTACTAATGGTGGCGCTTCTGGGCATCATGGTTGTTTTTTATGTGGAATCAGCAGGGAATTTAAGCGATATCGCGGTTGACGGCGCCAGCAGGAAGGCTCAGTCAGATCTCCGTTACGCCCAGGTTCTTGCACAAACCACAGGCGTAATGCATGGGGCGAAGTTTACCTCCGGCGGCAGCTATCAGGTTTATAGCGGGACTGTGGATAATATTATTGCGGATCCGCAAACAGGCAAGCCTCTTGTGGAACAGTTTGATAACTTTCCAGGGGTCAGTCTTGCGACGAATTATCAGGTTGAATTTAATGCCAACGGAAAACCGACGATGGGCGCTGATCAGCGGGCAAGATTCTCTTCGTCCAGCGGTGCTATACGCGATGTTTATGTTGTCGATCAGACAGGTGCGGTTGTCGTCGATTTAATTCAGGCGGGAACGGGGTGCAGCTGTGAACTTTGCAAACAAAAATAAAGGTTTTACTCTTATTGAGGCCGTTTTAACTATTGTAATCATATCATCCGGTCTTTTTGGAATGATGCTCCTTTTTGACAATATTACGAGGGGGGCAATAGAAGGGGATATGAATATTACGGCCAGTTATGTCGCCCGAGAAAAGCTGGAGCAGATGGTGTTTGATAAAGTATATAAGGGATATGATTATGTCCAAAACGGAAATTATAACATAAATGAACCAGTGTTAGTCGGAAACCACAATTACACGCGCCAGACAAATATTTATGAAGTATCTAAGGCGGATTTGACGACTGCAGAGGCCGGCTCAGGATTTAAAAGGATCGATATGACCGTTCTATGGGGTAGCTCCGCTACGCAAAAAATAACGGAGTCGACCCTGCTTACAAACTATTGATCATATGAAGAATGGGTTTACATTAATTGAGCTTATTTTAACGATTATTATAGTCGGCATCATTGCGCTTGTGTCGGCTCAAGTGTTAATGAGGGGGATTGAGACCTATTCCCTTGTCACTAACCGCAAAGACGCGACCCAGCACGCTCGCGTCGGCATGGATAGGATGATTCAAGAGCTAATGTTGCTTAAATCGCTGGACCTTACTTATGCCTCCGATGCGCGCATTGATTTTTTTGACGCCACAGGCGCCCTTACAAATTTCAGAAGAGCGTCTGTCTATTCAACCATAGATCTATTTAGGAGAGACGACTTTCTTGCCGGGCGCATTTCGCTCCTTGATTTTGATTTTTACAGATCGAACGATGCGGCAACTACCGTCCCTTTGGCAGTAAGGAGGATAAATATTGAACTCACGACGCAGACTATCGGAGGTTATGGAACAGTTCCGGTGCGAACAAACGTGTTTCCAAGAAATTTTATGTATACTAATTTTAGGTGAATATTATGCAACGTGGAATATCGATTATAGGGGCGGTTTTTACGCTTTTGATTCTCGGAATTTTCGGGGCGGCGATGGTTTCTATCGTCACAACCGATCAGGAGGTCAGGCGGAGGCAGGTTGAAAAGGAACAGGCGTTTTACGAAGTGCAGGCGGGTTTAGAATATGCCACCCGTGAAATAAAGAAGGGCGGGTATCCGATTGTTACGAATAAGCAGCTGGCAAAAGGCGCATTTACGACAACAATAGATTATCCAACCCATGTTATATTTTCAACCGGAACTGCCGGCGATGTTTCTAAAACGCATCAGATAACAAATAACCAGATGGGCGCCGATTGCATTACGATCACTTACGACTCGGCGTCGCTTGCGCCGCCGGCCTATACCGATCTCAGGGGAATTATGCTGAGAAAAATGTGCAACGATGCGGTGACGATAGATAAAATTCAGCTCACGTGGGTAGCCGATGGCGGCGAAAAGGTCACGAGGATAGAAATTGAAAGTAACGCTGTTTACGACAACCTTGCCGGCTCGATTTCTGGAGGGATTGTTGATATTGCCGATTACAGCCTGACCAGTGTCGATTACTATCAGATCAATTTAATCCGGTTTACAGGCAATGTGAGCAATAAGCAGCTGACTATGGTTTTGTATATGACCGACAGCTCCTATAAAGCAGTGACGTTTAATATGCTTTAGCCGTGGTGTTCCTTTGCAAATTCGATCGTCTTTTTTATGGCAGTTCTTATTTTTTCCTTCATTTCCGGAGTTTTGGCTTTTCTGATAGCTCTTCCTTCTGCAACGCGGTATAAGAAGGGATTGTTGCCTTCCAATTCAGCTCTGGCTAGCGCCAGTTGCTGATAATCTTCCGATTGGATTGCTTTTGCAAGTTCTTCATAATATTTTGCTATCAGTTTAACTTGGCTTTTATTTGGTTCAATAATCATATTGTCATCGAGGAAATAGAACTTCTCGCGTATAATATCGACGACATAAATAATCTCCAGCATAGTTTTTGCATCAATCCTAAGAAACGGAGGATCCGCTTTCGTAAACCTTTCCATGAGAGTTACGGCATAATGCCTCCACTCATCGGAACCGTTTGCTAAGACAATAGTTCCAAATATTCCGTCGAATATTTTAATCTGCCCTGTTAGATCGCTATCGCTTGGTATGTGAAAATCGGGATTAACTTTTAATGCTCTTGCAAAATCGGCAATCAGTATAGCTCTTGATTCGGTTTTGTTTTTAGCGATTGGAACACGCATTACGGCGCGCTGATAGACTATCCAAGCCAGATCGCCTAATGCGCTTTTTTTCGATGCCAAGTCGGCTGTGGCGCGCTGCCATATTGCTCCTGCATTGGCAATATCTAATTCCGCAAATAAATGTTGTGGCCATGCTTTGACAAATTCACGGAGCATTTTAACAGCTTTTCCGGCCTCGGTTACCGCGTCAAAGCCGGCATCTGTGCCGCCTTTTGCCACCACTACAGCAGGAGGAGGGCCTTCATGTTTTGCTCCTGCCGCCGGCATTTTTGCCGTTCCGCCACTGCGTCTGGGCGGTGAATCAAAAACTTCATGGGATGGAGGAACAATTACCGGTGCTTTTTCTCTTGGGTCTACTATCTCGACTTCATTATCGTCGAGAACCTCGACATCTTCCATTTTAACCGCGAGAACCAATTCCTTTTCAGCTATTTTGAATTTTGACACCGCCCATCCCGAATCTTTAAGTTCGGTTTCGACATCTTCTCCTGCCTTTGGAATGCCGATAAGTACTGTCCCAACTCTTGATGCGTTTGCAGCTGGAACGATGTGGCCTGTAACCATATTGCCGATAATTAAAACATCGCTCTTATCCGGATCCATGGACTGAACCGTGCTTGCCAGCGAAATATTCCGTTGTCGTGCTGCGAGTAAAATATTTTCAGGGATTTGGCCGAGATTAAGAGCATTTATGCGCAAGACCCTTCCTCTGTTTTTTAATCCGCCTATATACTGCCAAAGATTGGCGCTGCCGGCGCTCGCTGCCTCCGCCAGCCTGTATCCGAATTTCCAGCGTGAAGCTTCTTTGGGATTGCCTACAAAGACGGCTTTCCCCGAGGGTGTATTATAAACCCATCCTGCCTCAGGGTCTTTTGCCTTCAGCATTGCAAACTGCAATAAATCTACCGCGTCATCTGGATTCATTCCGTTCTCCGCGCAGAATTTTGCGAAATTTGATTCGCCTTCGGGATCGTTTGTAAAAAGGCCGGCAGCTCCTTCAACAAAGGCTTGTATAGATATTTCTTCCTCCACATCCGGTTTTCTGCTTGAAACGCTGCTTTGGTCTCTAATTTCGGCAACTTCTTTTGCCAATGCACCTAACTGGGAATAAGGAGATAAATCGATAGCACCGGCCGGTGCCGGATTTTTGGGGGAGATATAAGCTTTCAAGCTTTCCCAAAGAGATCTTCCCACTACAAGAAATGTTGTTCCAACTGTTCCTATGCCGAGAAAATCGAGTGTAACCTTGCCGCCGCTTCCGCGGGGTTCCGAGGGCGAAGGTGCTTTTGCCGGCCGGGTTGGTTCGCCTGCAGCCGCTGCCTGATCCGCTGCAGCCGGCGTCTGGTTTGGCGGAGGAGTTGTCATAATTGTGGGGGCTGAAACGGCAAGGTTTTTCACAGGCACTGTCAGGGTTACAGTCACATGGTTTTTGCCGCCAATAGTAGCCTCGCATTTTTCTATTACAATCCTCTCATCGATAAGAGAAGCTTCTGTTATGAAATTTAAGACGCCGGATGTGATTTTAAATGTTCCGCCGAGTGCCATTACAATCTCTAAAACGCTGCCTGAACCAAGGCCGTCGCCTTTAATGCCGGAATCCCGTGCGTTCTTTGAGCGCCAGCCTTTTTTCCCATAGTCCATCAGCTCGAAGGGAGACAATGAAATGCCGTCATTATTGACAACCACAACAAGATTTGAATCCTTATCCAGAGAGATTCTTACGCTGACATTTTTGCCGTATTTTATGGCGTTGGAAACAAGGTTTGTAATGGCTATTTCCAGCTTTTTCGCTCTTTCCACATCGATTTCTCTGTTTGAGCGCTGCAACAAAGGATCTACAGCTATTTCAATGGCGCGGTCCGCCCTTTTTGCCATAACTTCCGCCATGTTTCTGACTTTAGCTGCCAGAAGCGTGTCAGTCCTTGGAGTGATGAGCATCGGAATAATTAATCTTTTTAAGAAATCCGGCGACCGGAACATTTCATCTTCGAGCTCAGCCACATTGCTCATGCTCGTTCGGAAATCGTGCAGTTTTGTCCGCAAACTGACTATTCTGCTGTCTTTGCCCGCGAGAGGCGAAAGTTTTACGACATCTGATAATATAGTTGTTATGCCGATGGCTCTTTTAATTTCCCCTTTAAGCCTTATTAATCTTGTGGCGAGTTCGGCATCTGTCAACGCTTCCTGATAGTGCAAAATAACGGCATCTTCAGCTACTTGTGCCATTCTTGCCTCCAAAGCATTAAAGAGATATGTGGCCGCGTCTAAAAAATCACCTTTCGTCGAGCCAAGAGGTATGTTTGCAGCGTCTGAGAGCCTTTTCAATAAAACATCCGCCAAAAGAGATGTGTATCTTGATATGGAATTCTGAAGATTGTTGATGTCTGAGAGCTGTTGATTATATGCATTTGCAAATTTCACATTTGTCATCAACGCATCCTTAAGCCATGGCGTCGTTTCAACCGTTTCAATAAATATAAGGAGTTTTATCATTGACGCGGTATATTCAGTCAGCTGCCTGATTTCGTCTTCATTTGCTGTATTGTCGACGGTTTTTCCGGCTAATTCCTCTGTGTGTGGTTTGTATGAGCCTGTTGATACTACGCTTATGTTTCTAAAATATTCTCTTAATTTTCTTAAAAATGCCGATGGATCTTTGGCGAAAGCTTTTCCGGCTTCGCTTGTTTTAATTCCGCTTATAGCTTCAAATGTTGATGCGGCAGACGGCGCTGAAAGAATCGAATCAACGGCCTTTTGCGCGCTTTGCTCGGAAATGCCCAGACCCAAAGCATGCATTTGTCGCGGAGTCATGAGGCCGCCAAGCTCTAAGATCGGTCGGAATTCGTCGGCAACGGATTTGCCGTTTGCTTTTGCTCTTGCCTCAACTTGTCCGACAATATAATCCGCAAGAACATATTTCATGAAATAGGGATACCAGTCTCTATTTGCAAGGTGCGGCACGCCAAAGACCCAGTCCGCATTTCCGCCAATGCCCAGATACAGCCTTTGCAGCCTTGCTAGCTCCGCCTGTTTTTCTTCCAGCGTTGGGAAAGAGGGGTCGGCAATCACTTTTGCCGCATGAGCGAGCAATATCGTGCGGCGCAATTTATGGCTTTCGTAAAGTTTTCTTACTTTCGCGTAAGCATCAAGATATTCAGAGCTAAACCGGCCTTCTGGCAGGTATTGAGCGATTCTTGCGGAATCATTTAAAGTGTTGGCGACTATTTTTGCAAACGCTTCGGAAATTTCATACTGTTCGGTTGCCGACGGCATGATGTTTTGCACGCCTTTCGAAGCAAAATATCTTTTCGCCATAAGATGGTGCATCCCATGGCCGACTTCGTGAAGCAATTTTTCGTAATCATCAAGCGTTATTTTTTCAGGATCGATATTGACTATCAGCATTTCCCCGTCTGTCCATGAAACATCTACGCCGTTCGTAGCTTTATGTTTCGGATCGGCTCCGACAATGAATATTATTTCGCTGATATCAACGTTAAATATATCTCTGCATAGCCTTATGATTCCATCCCTTGCTTCTTCCGCCGTCATTGTCGGGATTTCTTTCACGCCAGCCGCAGTTGCGGACATTGTTCTTTTTGCCCATTCGATATCTGTGTATCTTAATTCGCCAACCTCGATGCCTCTGGTTTTGGCAACCATTTTTAGAAATGCCATATTGGTGGCATCGGTTTCACTTGTCATTTGATCGGCAACTTCCGCTAACGGATCAAAAGGAGTGCCGTAAAGGTTTTCTGTGCGGTAGCCGAGAATAGTTGCTCTACTGCCAGCTGCTCGCAGAATTTTATTTTGCTCTGCTCTGGCAGGCAAAATTAAATCGCGTGCGGCTTCGACAAATGGCCCAATGAGTTTATCATAAAGCTCCTCGCGCTTTGCTGGATCATCAACGCTAGCAAACCCGAGCGGCGTGGGAAGGCCGCCTGCTCTTGATTTTGCCGCTTCAAAAGCATCTTCTATTTCTTTCTCTTTAACCAGCAGGCGCTCGAAGAGCTTCGGGTTTGACGGCTCCCCCTTTTCATTCGCCAAAATCAGCAGGCGTTCTGCTTCTGCTAATGCAAATGGATGAAAAGCTTCGAGCTCCTGAGCAAAAATAAATGGCTGTTCATTCGCATTTTTAATGATGGTTCTCAGAACATCGCCATGGCGCGCTACAATTTCATTGATGACGTTGCGCAGCTCGGCCTTGGCGTTGTCATAGCCGTCTTTATGTGTTTTAAAGTCGCTGTAGTACAAGGCGTCATAGGCTTCGCTTTTTGCGAATAGGGGATCAAGTTGTGCTTATGCCTCTGACAACATTGCCTCTCCCTGTGACCTGCGGGGCGGTTGCATATACATCGTCGATTTTAAATAAACCGCTTTCGGCTTCCGAGACTTCCGATCTTTCCAGTTCTTTCAACTCCGCAAGCGCCGCGCGCTCTTCCGCAAGCGCCCATTCGCTTTCGGTTGAAGGAAGCTGTTCTTTGAGAGCGATTTTTGCTTCCACCGCTTCTCGGGCCTCTTTTATCCAGTTTTTAACTTCATCCCGGTCCATCTCTTTTTTTCCGGGCGCCGTAAGTTCCCGCAGATGGGAGAGGGCTGTTTCGGTTTTTCTATTATATTCATCAAAATATTTCCCGCTGGCTTTGAAGATGGCGCCTCTTGATATATTATTGCCGAGCTTTGTTATAGGCCTCGCTATCGTAGCATGAAAAAGTTTTAGACCTCCAAGGAATGCTGCTCTGTGAGCGTTTGCCTGCATCGATAGCGTGTTTTCATATACCCGATTCCAGTCGATATCAGATAGACTGTTATGATATGCCTCGCGGCCGATAGCTGACATTACATCCGAAGCAGCGAATGATGCGTATTCGCCGGCAAGGGAAACGCTTTTGTAGCCGAAAGCAGGCCAGTTTCTAAGAGAGGCTTTAACAGATTCGGTTTCCGCGGCAATTGCCTCTTTTGTAACGAGCCGGCCGCTTCGCCTGACATTTTCGGCGGCCGTTTTTACTATAAACTTGCGATCAAGGGCTGTCATGGTGCCGAGCGTGCCAAGTTTTATTGATCCTAATGTAATGCCCATTCCGGCAATGTCTAAAAGGTGATCGGCAATATTTTCAGGGCCGCTAAGTTTATCATTCCAAAAAGATTGGCCGTGCAAAATGCGGCTTGCTTCGGAAAAACCCGTTGTATTGGCGATAAATCTTATTGTTTTAGCGCTTAACGCCGTCCTTCTGAGGAGCGATATCGCATCTGCGGCTGTATTAACCCGCCTGATGTTTCCAAACGCAAATGTTGCGGCAGCTCCGGCTTCCGTGACCTGAGCGCATGATGCCGCTAAAATTGTCAGGCCGACTTCCAAGCCTGTTTCGAAAATAGTCCTTGTCCATAAAGCGTTTTCGTTCAATTCCGCTATGTGCCTTACATATTCAAAATGAGGCGACATGACAGCTTCAAGGAAAAAGGCTTCTGCCTTTTGCATATCCCCTGTTTTTAAGTTCCGTTTTGCGGATTCGAGCAATTCAATTGTGTATTTTATCGGCGAAATATGATCCCTGCCGCTGCCGGAAACTTCTTCGGCCAGAGCAAGCATTGCGTTTAGCGCCTGCAATTGTTCGTTAATATTTTTCTCAATTTCGATTTTTGTGGAGGCATCTGTTTTATCGGCAGAAAGTTCTTCAACTAATTTTGAAATTGACACATCTATAAGGAAATCATCAAGGCGCGTATTATTAACTCCTTCTTCCAGAAACGCCGTTATAGAAGATATTGTTTCTTTATTTGAAAAAGCTGCAAGCAGTTCAGAGCCGATATTTCCTGAAATTAAATAATCTTCCGCCTGCCGAATGGCTTCGAGAAGTTTAGCAAGAGCTTCGGCTCGGAGAGAATTTTCATTTCGAACCTTCTCGAATTCCCGAGCGATTATTGTGCCATTCAAAATTTCATACGGGACAAAAGATGTTTCCGACTCTTTTTCGTAATGAAATTTAAAGGGCACATGGCCGGCCTGAACCGGAGAGGCTGAATACGATACAAACTCTTTTTTATATTCTAGAATATCGGCAAGCCTCAAAAGGTTTAGCCCGTTTTCAATCTGCTTTCTTATTTCTTCTTCATCGCCTGTAGCGATAGCCGCGGCTAATGCCCACTTAAAGGCTTTCACCATTTTTGCGGCTTGGGGAAGATTCGGATTAAAACGTATTTCGTTATAAAGTTTTAGAGCAGGGGAGAGATTTGGATCTTTTCCTAATGGAGCGAGAGCCGAAAGCTGGCCGCCGATATCTTTCAGCCGGTTTGCCTCCTGCTGCACTAGATTTCTAAAGAAGGAAAGCTGACCGGTTGCGCCATAACGCTTCCAATTGGCATCGGTTTTTAGCTCAGTTGCGAAATTTTGAAGAGTTTCATTAAACTCATCGGGCGTTAAGGCGCTGTCTTGACGGGATAAAGTTTCCTCCGTCTTGAAAAAGCTGGAAAGCCATGACGGCAGCCAACTGCTTGATTTTATTAAGTAATCAGCCATCTTATAAATTACAACAATAGTGCCCCAACTGCTATTATTAGTTATCGGCGGTTATCCAAAAAAGTTGCCTAGTTTTTTGAAGGAGTTTAATATAGAAAGAAAGCTATAAAATCAAGGGGTTCTAGCGCATTTACTTCATTAAATGACGGAGGCCTTTGATTGCCTGTTTTACTTTTGGAACATGGCCAAAATCTTTTTGGATATCGTCCAGAAGTTTGTTTATGGCCTTATCGTACTCATTCTTCATTGAATGGAAAAATGAGCAGTTTGGTTTATCGCAGCCTTTGTGCGATTGGTAGAGCGCTGCAAGAGCCTTGATGTCCGGCACAAGCTCTTTTGTCAGCTCTGTAAGATTTGTGTCCGCGCTGGCTCTTTCTGCGGCGAGCTGCATAATCCTTATGGCGATTTCAAACTTTTTCTGCGGTTCTATCAACTCATTGCAATAATTTCCCTTAAGCGCAATCATCAAGCCAAGCTTTGCATCCGCTATGGCGCCGATTGCATCAGGCGTGTTTTCCTTAATGGATGATTCAAATAGAGCTATTGCATCATCGTATCTGCCTTCGCGTACAAAATTCCATCCAATGGTTTTATGAAACATGGATTTGTTTGCCTCAATCGGATCGACATCATTTTTTAAAATTTCTATTCCCTCTTCAAAATGTTCTACGGAAGGACCCAGTTCGATGTTTACACATTCTGATTTAAACCTGCATTGTTCTCCGTCTTTGTTGAGATGATATGTATCCGTATTGCACTGGACGCTGTCTCTTCCCAAAATCCTTCCCATGAGATAATGGTAGCGATTCTTTGTATAGTAGAAGTCTTTTAGCCATCTATCGTCATGTGTTTCTATCGATTCTGCTTCATTCAGCAACGTAAGCAAACCGTTTTTCTCCAAGGTATTTTGTGCGCCGGCGAAATGGCTGTCTTTAATATTGCTATAGCCTGATTCCAGAATTGCCCATGCTAGCAACCTCATTACACCAAACTTTTGGTCGTTTGTTGTATCTTTCAGGCCGAATATCTTATCCTTAACCAGTTTTGCGCGATCGATAGACGGCTGATAAACTCCGGTGTGCTTGGCCTTGTAATATTCATTCAATCCCCAATCGAGCCAGGCTTCCGGATTATCGGGGAATTTTTCTGTCATCTGTTTCAGGAATATTTCTGCGTTTTCAACCGCCATTTTCCTTTCTTCCGGCGTGCCGGTCTTATAGTCGATAATATTTTCCGCATATTCAGACAATGCATTGCCATATCCAGTCAGCATGCATTCGGGCACTCTATCTACGCCACCCGCCAGTTCCATTGCTCTTTCCTTCCATAAGACAGCCTGTTTGAATAAAGCAGCCGGAGAGCCATATTTTTCATACTCGTCGGACTTAATGCTTGCCGCAAGAGCCTGAACCACTTCCCCCATGGTATAAAGGGCGTCCGGATCCATATCCATAATGGCGAAGGGCTCCGATGTTGCCATCTCTATAATCTTATAAGCAGCTTCATAGTTGCCTTGGAAGTAGAGCTCTTTCAAGGAACCCCTGCATAGGCCTCGATTGCAAAGCGGCAAGAGGTTTCAAACGCCCAAGCCGCAGTTTCAGGTTCATTATTTTCTATCGAAAGCCTGCCTAGAAATTCAAGGGATGTAATGGCATCTCTTTCTTCGATTCCATTTAGAAAGGCCTCCATTGCTATAGACAGCCCTTTTTCATCTCCAAAATATAAGCAGAAGCCATTTCCTAAATCTGTCAGGTCTCTTCTTGATATATAAGAAGCTGTCATTCCATCATACTCAAGGCCTTCGGACCAATAATTTACCCTTGCAAGTTCACTTGGCGTTTCTGCAAACCTCTTGGCAAGGCGCAAAAATACTCGCGCCCGGTCTATTTCACAGGAGGCAGATAATTCTAATGCCGTTCGTATCAAAGCACCTGTTTTTTGAGGATGATCTCCGAGGACGGCCAGATCATGCGCTTTTTCAAAATTATCAATAGCTTTGGAAAGAGATTCAGCCACGGTCATGGCTTGGTCAAAGACCCCATGTATATAACTTGTAATTTGTTCGGGCAACAAAATTGCTCCTTCGCTCTTGTTATGCGGCATTTATATGTCTGCACAAGCAAATTTGCAAATAAAAATGCCGCCAATTATGTTATCGGCGGCATTTGAAATTAGTTGCTAGTAATTTTAATCTATGAAGATAAATGAACCGGCACAGTTTAGAGCCACATTAGGCAGCTCCGGGATGGCTATATCGCCATCGGCAGCCCATCCTTGCACTACGATTCCACCGTTGCCGCCGCCGCCATTGTCACCGTTTGCTACATAACCGCCATTACCGCCGCCGCCATTGTCACCGTTTGCTACATAACCGCCATTACCGCCGCCGCCATTGTCACCGTTTGCTACATAACCGCCGTTGCCGCCACCGCCATTGTCGCCGTTGCTTACTAGATCCACGCCCTTAATAAATTTGTCTAACATCAAGCTATCCTCTTCGCCGAGAAGGATGTTTCTTAATCCATGAAAGGGGACTGCATCATCTGTTTCAGCTGCTTTAAGTATTGCCGTAACGACGTCTCCTGCAACTTTGCCTCCGGTAAAAGCAACTGTGGAAGCAAATAGCTCTGATCTTTCATCATCGCTTATATCGTATCCTTCTTCTACAGCTTTCCTTGCATATTCAACCGCTTCAAATACATCGTCTTTGCGATCCAATAGTTCGCTCACTCTTGCAACTTCAGCCAGTTTTCTGGCCATAGCCAGCTTTTTAACTTCATATGCGCTAAGTCCTATTCCGCCCTTTATTTTTCTTGATTCATCCAAAAAGATGACTTTGTCTAAATTTCCGGAAGGAACAGATATCGAGACGCCGGTTTTATCGCGGAAATTCCTGGCAGTTTGAAAGCGGCCAACGGAGTCAACTATATAAAGCTGGCCTTTTGCATGATCATAGGCATCATTTATTCTGATAGATTCAAGCGACGCGCCTAACAGAATTTTTTGCGTGCTTATAGCATCAAACATTACCGTGAATTCTTGCGTATGACTATTAATGTACCCGCCAAGAATATCAGCGTTTGCGCCTTTGGACATTACGGCCATGCTAAACATTGCCGAAAGTCCTATAATTTTTAAAAACCCCTTAACCGTTTGAATATTATGTTTTTTCATATCACACCTCCTGTTATTCCCAATCTTCAATACAGCAATCATCGTGCCAAAGGCGTGATATGTGAAATAAACTAAATAATTACAGATAGTTATGGTGATTTAAAGATGATGTTGATTTTACTCCGTCTTGTCCTTGCTGGTTCTCAAATTGATATCAATATCAATTTATCGATGATAATATGGCGTAATTATAAGAGATTTTAGTTATGAAAGTTTTGGTACCCACCAGCCGATTATGAGAGGTAATTTTTTACCCCCTTTATAGCCAAGCGGATAATTCTTTAATTTGACGTTCTACGGATTTTTTGCCGGTGCCGCCGAGAATTTCTCGGGCCTTTATGCTCGATTCTTTTGACAGCGTGTCGAGAGAGCTTTCATCGAAGAGAGGAGATGCTTTTTTTAGTTCCTGCAGCGTTAATTCATGAAGCCTTCGCCCTGTAGTGAGAGCGTCCCTTACGAGTTTTCCTATAATTCCGTGCGCTTCACGAAATGGGAGCCCTTTTTTGGTTAAATCGTCTGCCATATCCGTTGCCTGAATAAGGCTGTTAAGACTCGAAGACATTTTCTCACCGTTAATTTTCAGCGTTTCGATGATTTCTTTAAAGACCGTTAAACAGAGGTTTGTTTCATCAATGATGTCAAAAATCGGTTTTTTATCTTCCTGCAGGTCGCGCGAATAGGTGAGCGGGGTTCCTTTTAACAGCGTGAAAAGAGATTGCATATTGCCTATTACGCGCGCCGATTTTCCCCTGATAAGCTCCAGTGAATCCGGGTTCTTCTTCTGGGGCATCATAGAACTGCCGGTTGACACGCTTTCATCGAGCTCAATGTATCCAAACTCCTGAGAAGACCATATTATAAAATCTTCCGCGTATCTGGATAAGTGTATCATTAGAAGTGCGAGAGCTGAAGCTGTCTCAAGCGTTTCATCCCTCTGGCTCACGGCCTGAATGCTGTTAGCGGTCGGCGTTTTGAAGCCTAAGTCGCTGGCAAGCTTTTCTCTGTCGATAGGAAAAGCAGAACCTCCGATGGCTCCGGAGCCCATTGGGCATGTTGCCAAAGATCCCTGCAATATTCTTTCGAGCCTCTCCTCGTCATCCTTTAATGTATAGGCAAAGGAACAAAGATAATGAGCAAATAATACCGGCTGCGCATGCTGCATGTGGGTGAAACCGGGCATGATTATCTCTTTGTTTGAATCCGCTGCGCCAAGAATGGCTTTTATCAGCGATCGAATGTTGGTTTTTAAAAGGCCGATATTATCGAGCAGAAACATTTTTATTTCGGTGGCGATCTCTTCGTTTCGCGAACGACCGGTGTGTATTTTTTTGCCGGCATCGCCGATTATTTCTGTCAACCGGTGTTCAACCAGCGAATGGACGTCTTCTTCGTCCGGAAGGGGGAAATATTCGCCGTTTTCATACTCGGACAAAATCTGCCGAAGGCCGGTTTCTATATTCCGCAGCTCTTTCTTATCGATAACTCCAACATCCGCCAGTCTTTTGGCATAGGCGGCATTTTGTTTGATTTCATAAGGGAGCAGGCGGATATCCACAGGAAGCGATTTGTTCATTTCCGAAAACTTCGCCGTCATTTTTTTTGCAAATCTGCCTGACCAGAGTGCCATTTTAATCTCTCTTGAATTTGCTGTAGTTTGGAGCCTGATAGCCTTTCAGTTGTTCGCCGCCTTCCATTTCAATCAGCGTGCGCACTTTAACCGATAAGCCGTATAGATTGATAAACCCTTCCGCATCTTTCTGGTCGTAAACATCCATTTTGCCGAATGATGCGAGTTCTTCACGATAGAGCGAATAGGGCGATTTGCGGCCGGTTACGGTGCAGTTCCCTTTGTAAAGTTTTAATTTTACATCGCCGGTAATATTTTTCTGAGTTTCTTTTACGAACGCATCCAGCGCTTCTCTTAACGGAGTAAACCACAAGCCATTATACACAAGCTCCGCATATTTTGGAGCAAGCGATTCCTTAAAGTGCATGGTCGATGCGTCCAGCACAAGCGATTCAAGCTCTTTGTGCGCGGCATAAAGAATTGTGCCGCCGGGAGTTTCATATACGCCTCTGGATTTCATTCCTACAAGGCGGTTTTCAACTATATCTGTCCGGCCTATGCCATGTTTGCCGCCTATCGTATTGAGCTCCGTTATAAGGGCAACGGGATCCAGATTGCGGCCGTTAAGCTTTGCAGGCCGGCCGCTGACGAAGGAAATTTCCACACTCTCCGCTTTATCGGGAGCGTCTTCAGGAGCAACTGTCAACTCGAAAAGCTCTTTTGGTGGTTCATTCCACGGATCTTCAAGGCAGCCGCCTTCGCTCGAAAGATGCCAGAGATTTTTGTCATGGCTGTAAATATTGCCGGTTGAAACCGGCACCGGAATATGATGTTCTGCCGCGTATCTTAAAGCATCTTCGCGCGATTTAATCGACCATTCGCGCCATGGAGCAATTACGCGGATCGTCGGATCGAACGCCTTGAATGTAAGCTCAAAGCGTACCTGATCGTTTCCTTTTCCGGTGCACCCGTGAGCAACGGCATCGGCTCCTTCGCTTTCAACGACGTCCATCATCTTTCTTGCGATTAAAGGACGGGCAATGGATGTGCCAAGCAGGTACTTACCTTCATAAAGTGCTCCCGCCTGCATCATGGGATAAATATAATCTTCCAGAAATTCCTTGCGCAAATCTTCAATATAAACCTTGCTGGCGCCGGATTTCAGGGCTTTTTCGCGAAGGCCGTTGAGTTCGCTTCCCTGGCCGACATCGGAGCAATAGGCGACAACTTCGCAGTTATAGTGCTCTTTCAGCCACGGAATTATTATCGATGTGTCGAGGCCTCCGGAATAGGCAAGAACCGCTTTTTTTACCGGCGCTACTGAATTATTGTTTGCTGGCATATTTTCTCTCCTTTTATTGAATGCATATTATGCTTAGTACCTCGCATATATATGCCAAGCTGTAGTTGCGTCAAGTTTAATATTTTCCTCATTTTTGTATTCACACATCCCAGATATTTATGATATAAGAAAGCATTCCAATAAGGGGGTTCTATGGCAGAACAATTGTTAAAAAATTGGAAGGCGATCAGCGAAATTGATATGGGGCATTGGAACAAGGCATATCTTTGCGAAGATGGCAAGGGCACGCCACGGGTGCTTTGGTGGCCTGATCTGCCGAAATACGAGGCGCGTTTTGGTATCGGGCCTTTTTCTGAAGGCAAAAAAGACGCCGAGGCATATAACGAGATAAAAGCGAAGTGCGACGAGGTGAAAAGCCAGTTCAGAAAAAAGATTGAAAAGATCGCCGGCCTTTCAAATCAATATGTAGCCGAAATTTACGGTCTTGAACACGATGCAGAAAATAACAGAGATATCGCCATTTCCGAATATTGCCATGGCGAGCCGGTCTTTTCCGCAAGTCGCGGAATGGCAATGGGCCAAAAGATTAGCGTGCTTGTTCGTGTCCTGCGCGGGCTTGATTTTATTCATTCAAACGGACTTCTTCATCTTAATCTAAAATCCGAAAATGTCCATGTTGAAATTGTGAAAATGCTTGTGAAAATCACCAACTGGGGTTTTGCCGTTTCACTGGAAGATAAATCGGAGCTTAAGGGGAGAATGATAGGCACATCTGCCTATATACCTTATGAAGTTATTTTCAGCCGTACAGAAAAGATTGATGAACGCGCCGACCTCTTTTCATGGGCTGTGCTTGCGTATTATATTCTGGCCGGCGCATATCCATTTCCGGATCGCTCGCTTGCAAAGAACAACATAGAAAAACTTAAAAATATTGTTGAGAAGGAAAAGGAGCCGTCGCCTCTTAGTAATTTTGGCGACAATGCGCCGAAGGCATTGGAGGAGATTGTGCTTGGGATGTTAAAAAAGGATCCAGATGCAAGGCCGTTTAAAAATGCAACTTTTCTAATTACCGCCTTCGAAGAAAAGTGGCCTGAAGCCTGTGTTGAAGGGCCCGTGGACAGCGGCACAATAATTCACACAAAGCTGACTGCATGATAAAAGAACCGGATATTGTTTTAGGAGAAATAATTGACAATTATAAAATTGTCGAAGTCGGAGTTGCAAGGGGAAAGTTCGGGGTCATTCATAAGGCAAAAAGAGGCGGAGAAGCCGTTGCCCTGAAATTCTTGCTCGGGGATCCTTCGAGTTCTGAATATCAAAATCAAGCCAAGTTATTCAAACGCGAATATCAAAGACTGACAGAGCTTTCCCATCCGCACATCTCAAAGGCGCTTGGGTTTGGCTTTTATAAAGGTTTCCTTTATCTTGCTTCGGAGTTCATAGAAAACGCCGCCGCTTTTTACAATGGCACACGTGGTCTTTTGGCAAAAGATATGATTCCTCTTTTTATTCAGATATTAGAAGGTTTAGACTATATTCATAGAAATGGATTTGTTCATCTTGATATAAAGTCCGAAAACATTTTATTAACTAAAACGGCCGGCAAACAGATAGCCAAAATAATCGATTTTGGAATTATTACCTCCATTGAAGAGATGAATCAGGGCGGCCTGAAGGGCGGCACCTTTCCATATGTGGCGCCGGAGGTGGCTCTTGATGAAATGCGCGATAAAATAGACGGCCGGGCGGATCTCTTCTCTTTTGCTGTGTTGATGTATTATTCCATTTCAAATCGTATTCCATATGAGAGGTCGCGTGCGCATGGTGATTTCAATAAGCTGGCAGATATCATAAAGAGTGAAAAACTGCCCAAACCGCCTTCAGAATATTCTCCGCGGAGCTTGCCGTATTTGGACACAATAATCACGCGGCTTCTTGCCAAAAATCCTGATGAACGGTTTTATCCCAACGCTCGCGCTGTAATAAATGCGCTCCTTACAAATCAGCCGGACGCATTTGGAGCGCCAGAAATTACAGCCTCATATCTTCGCCCTATTGGCGATAAACATATTGGCAGAAAAACGGAGCAGGTGTTGTTAAACGAGGCGTTTGAAGAACTTATCTCTGGTCATCAACCTGAACATGCTATTTTTTGCATCCGTGGAGGCGTTGGGCTTGGCAAGAGCCACTTTTTAAAGAGTATAAGAAGGAAAGCAGAGCTTAATCCAGAAAAAATAGATTCTGCATATGTTCAAATGCCGGCTAACAACATAGTTTTGGAAAAGATATTTTCTAAACTCAACCGTCAATTAACTGAAAATAATCTGCCGACTATAATTTTAATAGACGACCTTCACGAGCTTGCAGATACGAATATTCAGCATATAATAATCGGGTTTTTAAACTATGCTAAAGATAAGCTATTACAACCAAATGTTTACACAGGGACAAAGCCCGTTGTAATCTGTTTTACATATGATTTAGACCAGGACTTAAGCAGTTATGATAATGAGAAGACAGTTCATATTGAACTAAAACCGTTTAGCAGAGAAGATATAGAAGCATATCTCAAAACAACTCCGGTCTTCAAAGAAAAGGAAATTTTAAATGAATGGAAGAATGAACTATATTCCAAGACGCTTGGCATCCCCGGCTTATTGGTTGCCTGTTTGGAGGAGTTGGACGCCGATGGTTTTTTATTTGACCCGGCAGGCAATCTGCATGTGGCGCATATAGCTGGTTTTAAGGAAAAACATCCGCCACCTTTGATAAGAGACGATCTTCTAAAAAAATATAACTCGTTGTCAATAATTGAAAAAGAGACGATTAATTTAATCGCTGTTTGGAATTTTAAAGGGTTAGCTAAACCAATTAGGTATTCAGATATAGCTAATTTCTTCTATAGCGCTTCGCTCGGACAAGCTATAAACACTTTGATAGGCAAGGGGGTAATACAATATGTATTAGGCGGTGAAGTAGAAAAAGCGATATCATTCGCAAATGAGTATTTCAATCATGTTGTATATGAGAACATGCGGCAGGAAGAAAAGGAGATTATACATGATTCGCTGGCCTCGTATTTCAAAAGAGGCAAGGACATAATAGCGCTGCATATCAGCTATGGCAGCGATAAAATAAAAGCTTTAGAAAGCATAAATGAACTTGGACAATATAAGTTGTATAAGGAAGGCAATGCTACATTAGCAATAGAATTGTTGGGATATGGGCTTAAAATAGCTAGCAACAATGTCTGGAAACTTAATTTAGCCATCTTGTTAATAGAAGCTTACTATCATTCTGGTAAGTACAAAGACTCTGAGGGTCTTTATGATGAATCATGGAAATATATTAATGATCTTGCTCCAATAGATAGAAAACACTGGCGGATCGAATTGGCGATAAAATTAATTCCGCCGCTCATTGAGCAACAGCTGTTCGATAAAGCAGACAAGGTTGCCGATGAAGCGCTTGCCCTTTGTGTAGATGAAACTATTATCCCACAAACATTGATTCTTAAAAACTTTAAGGCTGCTATCCTGTATAAGAAATCGCAGTTTGATTTAGAAAAATCAGAGATATCCTTGCAAAAGGCAAGAGAGATTTACGAAAAAAATGAACAGATTGAAAATACACTTAGTAGCGCAGATAGAAATAAAATCAGAAATAATGAGCTTGGTATCGTGCTTCGTCTTTTAGGCAATCATGTCTTGGCGGTATCAAAGTTAAAAAAGAAATTAAACAAGGTCGAAGCCGTTTCGAATGTATTTGATATTTTTCTTATAACTTTCTCGCTGGCGGAATCATGCCGGCTTGCAGGTTTTTATGATGATGCAATAAAACATTGTAAGAAAACCTTTGCTCTAGCTGCTTTGTCGGGAAAAGGTAATTGGTTAATGCTCGCACATGATCTTATTGCAAATGTTTATTATGATATGGGTCGGTTTGATGAAGCGATAGAAGAAAGTAATAAATGCATTTCTCTCTGTGCCTGTCTTGGGCCCGGTTATGAAGTTAATTGTTTCTATTCTTTGTTGCGAATAGGACATTGTTTTAAAGAAAGAATGCTGTTTAAAAAAGCGGAGATATATTTTGAAACTGTGATCAATAAGGCTAAACAACTTTTGTCCCTAATGTACGCCCATCTCGGTCTTGGCGAAGTATATTATCATAATGAAAAATATAGCGAATCTTTAAAACATATCATGGTTGCAGAAAAATTTCTTATGAACCTGCCGTCTTCTATTTCTGCCCCATATACTTATAGGATAAATGAGTTAAAGACCGACATCGCTAAAAAACAGAAAGACCTCAAAGACAAAAAACCTAGCAACTAATTCATAATATATCCGATAAGATAGATAAGAAGAGCGTAAGTGTCGGACACTTATGATAAGAGTTGGGCGCTTAAGAAAGGG
>JACPAJ010000046.1 GCA_016180865.1 Deltaproteobacteria bacterium | reverse complement strand
CCCCCAATCCGGCGACGTGGTCGTAGTGTTCGTGCGTGATTAATATGATATCCGCCTTCGGTTCGAATTTTTTCAGCTCCCATGGATCCGTGTAAATAATTTTCGACCCGTTAAACAGAAAACTTGCGTGGCCGAACCAGTGGATCATAAAATCTCCTTGCCATGCCCAAAGCGGGCCGGCGGTTAATAATATAAAGACGGCGAATATAATCTTTCGCATGCGGAAGATTATACTAATTTAAGAGAGATTATTCAATAAGAAGAATTCTTGCAATTGAAAATGCTTGCGCTAGAATGCCGCCGCTATGTCAATTGTAATCATTGGATGCGGTTTTGCGGGGGCTTCGTTTGCATGGTGGCTGGCGCGCTATGGGGTGCGCGATATTACCATCCTCGAAAGAGAGGAGATGCCGGGGACGCATTCGTCCGGCCTTAATGCCGGCATGACGCGCGGGTTCGATGAGAACGAAAAAATCGCGCATTTTGCGTGGGAGGGGGCGGAATTCATCAGAAATCCGCCGGAAGGCTTTTCCGAAACTAAACTTATTGATGTAAACGGTTCGCTTCTGCTTGGGCGCAAAAATAGATTTGAAGATGGTTTTAGGCCGGAAGGTTCCAAAATCATTTCCAAAGAAGAGGCCGCCAAAATAGTTCCTTATCTTAAAGATGCCAAATTTGAAGCAGCCCTTTGGAGTCCGAATGACGGGGTTGTGGATATTCACAGTTATTTATGGGCTTATATCAACGGAGCAAAAGCGAAAGGGGTAAAATTAATAACGAATTGTGAGGTGAAATCAATTAAAGTCATTGCGCTTGCCCGCCGGCAGTTTGGAGGGAGGGAGCATCCGCGACCGAAACAATCTCCTGAAAGTAATTGTATCAGGGAGATTGCTTCGCTGACGCTTGCAATGACAGACAGCGGAAAAATTGTGAATATGGAGGCTGATATTGTTGTCAACGCTGCCGGCGGATGGGCGCAGCCGGTTGCCAACATGGCAGGTGCGGAAGATTTAGGACTTAAGCCCATGCGGAGGCATCTGTATTGCACGCCTCCCATTCCTTCAGTGAATCCAAAGTGGCCTTTTGTCTGGGCTATGGAGGATACTTATTATTTCAGGCCCGAATCCGGCGGGCTGCTTTTGGGGCCGGCGGATGAAGAAATTGTGGAGCCTAAGCCGCCGATTGTTAATCCAAAAATAAAAGAGGTTCTTGCCGAGAAACTCGCCCGTTTCTGCCCTTCGCTTGCGGATGTTTCTATTGCTCGTGAATGGTGCGGGCTTCGGACATTTGCGCCGGATAGAAATTTTGTGATTCGGTGGGATAAAAAAGTGAAAAATTTTTTCTGGCTTGCAGGTCTCGGAGGCTCCGGCGTTAACTGCGCCGCTTCGGCTGGAAAGATGGCGGCGGAAGAGATCAGCTTGTCATTGCGAGGAGCGCTAGCGACGAAGCAATCTAGTGAACCAAAATGGATAAACAACACTTAAATCCTAAATGGAAGTATTTGTATGATAAATTGTGATTCGCTGTATTGCTTCGCCCCTGCCTTCGGCATTGGAGCTCGCAATGACAAACTATTAATTGGCATTGCAGATGCCATTTCGCTAGATTATGAACTGGCCAATCTTAAGCGTTGGCTGGAAAATAATTACAATGGCGAAATGGGCTGGATTGCAAGAAATGTCGAACGAAGATGCAATCCGCTAAACGTGTTGCCGGAGTGCAAAAGTGTGATCGTGGCGGCGATGAAGTATGATGAGATGCCAAAGCACGAAGATTATCATAAGGTGATGATGCGAAAAATGGAAGCTATCGTGGCGGAAATTAAAAAAGAGGAGCCGACAGCAATGTGCAAGTGCTATGTCGATACAGGCCCGGTGCTGGAAAAGGCATGGGCCGCACGTGCGGGAATAGGCTTCATCGGCAAGAATACGCTTTTGATATCGCCGGAACATGGTTCACAGATGGCGCTGGGGGTGGTGTTGACAGATGTAGAGGTCAGAAGTCGGACGTCGGAGGTCGGACGTCAGACGTCGGACATCAGACTTCTGACTTCCGATTTCCGATTTCCGACTTCCCTTTGCGGTTCTTGCCGCAAATGTCTCGACGCCTGCCCGACCGGCGCTCTGGTTGAACCTTATATCCTTGACGCCCGCAGGTGTATCTCATATAAATACTTTGTTGAAAGTAAGCGAGCGAGCGTCGAATTTACTTCGCGCGAGCGAGAGGGGTATGGGGGTAAGGAGCGAGGCTTGGCGAGTGAGTCGTTCCCCCCATATAGAATAAAAGGCGGGTGCGATATTTGCCAAGATGTATGTCCGTACAACAAAGAAAATGTCATTGCGAGGAGCGTTAGCGACGAAGCAATCTCCCGAAGGTAACTGTATTCGGGAGATTGCTTCGCCCTAAAGGGCTCGCAATGACAAATAACTATGCCCAAAACTCCCCCAAAACACATGGAATCTTATTTTATCCACGGCGATAATGTAAGCCCCCGCTGGGATTACAGCCATCATATTAATCCGCCGATCACTCAATCCGTTGCTTTCCGTCTGGAAAGCGCGGAGCGGGGCGCCGCGGGTTTTTCGGAATATGCAAAACTTTCGGAGCTTTCCGAACATCCGATTTATCTTTACGAGCGGCTGGATGAGCCGACTACGGGTATGCTGGAAGACAGGCTTGCAGCGGCGGAGGGGGGAGAATCGGCGGTGACTTTTTCGACCGGCATGGCCGCGATCTCTGCGATTGTCTGTATTTTAACTAAAAACGGAGACCATATTGTAAGCCACGACTCGATTTATGGCTGCACATATTCGCTCTTTTCAAACTGGATGCCGCGGCGCGGGACGGAGGTGACTTTTGTCAATATGGCTAAGGATGGTGGCTGGATACGCTGTATCAAAGATGATACGCGCATAATCTATTATGAAACTCCTGTGAATCCCACGATGGACCTGATTGATATCGAAGCAGTCTCCAAAATCGCCGCGGATATCAATAAAAACCGGCCGGAAGAAAAACGGATATATACGATTGTGGATAACACTTTTGCGTCGCCTTTTTGCCAGCGGCCTCTTCTTTGTGCGGATTTGGAACCAGCATGGGAGGCGTTGTGATTGCGCCCCAGCGGTTCAGGAATCCTCTTTTCATGTATCGCAAGGATTTTGGCGGATCGCTTCACGGAAGGAGCGCGTGGCCCATACTTGTTTACGGAATTCCTACGCTTGCTGTCCGCTTGAAAAGAGAGATGGAAACCGCCGCAAAGCTTGCGCATTTTTTATCGGCGCATCCAAAAGTTCGCGCTGTGCATTATCCCGGGCTTGAAACATATCCCCACTATAAATTAGCCAAAAAACAGATGACAAGTTATGACGGATCGTTTGCGCCCGGCTCGGTTCTCTATTTTGTTCTAAATGGCAAGCCTCAGGATGCCAAAAAGAAGGGAGTTAAATTAATCGACTGGCTTGCAAAGAACGCTATATGCTACACCCTTGCCGTTAGCCTGGGCTGCGTTAAAACGCTTGTGGAACATCCGTCCTCCATGACCCATGCGGCTATTCCGCTTGAAGAACAGCTTTCCGCAGGGATTGAACCCGGGGGTATAAGGTTATCCGTCGGGCTTGAAGACCCTGAAATGCTGCAGGAGGAGCTGTCACGCGGTTTGGATCAGATTTAACGTGAAATAAAAAGTCGAACCTTTGCCTAAAGCGCTTTCGATCCAAATTTTCCCGCCCATCATTTCTATGAGCCGCTTTGCAATGGCTAAGCCTAAGCCGACGCCGCTCTGTTCGCGCGTCAGGCCGCCGTCAACCTGAATAAAAGGTTCGAATATCTTTGTATGATGCTCTTTTGGAATGCCGATGCCGGTATCAGTTATTTTAAATAATATTTCGTTACCATTATCTTTCGATGCGGATAATGTGATTGAGCCCATGCGGGTAAATTTAGCCGAGTTGATAAGAATATTCAATAGCACCTGCCGGAGCCTGACCCTATCGCACAAAAGAGGACTCTCAAGATCCGGGCTGATTTTTTTGTCGAAAATAACGTTTTTTCCGTGAAGCCTGAGCTTAATAATCGGCGAAATTTCTTCTATTAGTTCGCTTATCAGGACGGGGCTCTTTGAGATATTCAGCTTTCCGGCTTCTATTTTTGAAAAGTCGAGGATGTCGTTTATGTTGTCCAGCAGTATCTGGGCGCTTTTCTTTATTGTCTTAAGATGCTCTCTTTTTTCCTCATCGCTTTCCTTTTCCAGAAGAAGGTCGGCAAAACCGACGATTGCGTTTACGGGCGTTCTGACTTCATGCGACATGCTCGCCAGAAATTCGCTTTTTAAACGGCTTGCTTCCAAAGCCTGCAGGCGCGCGCCTTCAGCCTCGTAAAATGATGCTTTGAGATTTTCGACCGCTTCAACCAGAAGATCGGCCATGTTATTAAGCGATTTTTGCAGCATTCCCATTTCGTCGTTTGCAGAGACGTCAATTCTTTCGCCATAGTTTCCCGCAGCCAGGCTTTTGGAAAAAGCAAGCGTTTCCGAAATCGGTTTTATTACTATTTTTTTCGCCAGATAATAGATGCCGATAGCAAGGCAGAGGCCTACCGCCGAAATTAATATTATCAAACGCAGGAATTCTTTTGTTTTATAAGTTGCCAGAATTTTTCCTATTGAAAAATACGCGGCAAAGCTTCCGACAGAGGTTTCGTCCTTAGTTAACACGCGGACGATTTTTTTGTCGTAAACCTTATCGCTGCCGGCGCGTTCATAAACATAAATTCTTTCGCCCTTCTGATCGAAAATTTCCATCGCCTGCAGGTCGTTTGTGGCCACATTTTCAATGTCTTCGCGGATGTGTTTTGCGTCGAGCGATTTGACTAAATGGTGAAGAATATCCTCAAGATAATTTGCGGTTGTTTCCGCTCTCATCTCAATTCTTTTGCCGACCTCGGCAACGCGAGTATGAATTATCACAGAGCCTAAAAGCCCTAGCACAAGGGTTAGCACCGCAATGATTCCATAAAACAGCTTGTCCGCTATGCGGCTATTTTTATTGAAAATCCCCGGCATATTTTAAAACTTCCTTTACATCGTTATAAAAACTTTCGTTTAAAACGGCCCAGCCCTTATCGGGAGTCTCTTTGAGAAGTCTTTCCTTTAGTTCGGCGTTTGCATCTATTTGCAGCTGCAGCTGGCGGATTCTTTCTATCAGCTTCGGATCGGTTTTTTTTGAGGCAACCCATGCAAGCCCCGGTATATCGGGCGTTGTATAGATGATGCTGAAAATATCGCCGTGTTTTTTAACGGCCTGCTCAAAATTATACTCCCAAGTCGCACCGATATCTGCCGTTCCGTTTTCGATTGCATCGGTAACGGACGGGTGATTATCCAGAATTAAAACTTCATTGAAAATTTCATAAGGATTCAGCCCGCGTTTTTTCATCATGGCCATAGGGTAAGCCCATCCCGAAGAAGAAACTTTTGTAACAAATGCGATTTTGTAATTTTTGGAATCCTTTAAAAAATCGTCAAAAGTCCAGCCGGGGTATTTCTTTTTCAGGACTACAAGGTAACCTTTATATGTTGTAAATATTTTTCCCGATTCTTCACGTTTTATCGTCGAAATATATTGGATGCCGGGCATAAGCGTTTTTGCTTTAATAAAGCTCACGGGAGGCATGATGGCGATATCGAGGTTCCCTTCGGCGATATTATCTATCGTTGCGTTATAATCTTCCATGACAAGGGGCTGAAATTTAATTCCTGTTTCGGCGCTTAAATATCGAAGCAGCGGCTCATATGCTTTTCTGCTTTTTCTGGCATCCCCCCACGGGGTTATGGCAAAAATAATCGTGTTTTCGTCGGATTTTATCTTAAACACCGCTTCGGGGCCGGTTTTATAGCCGAAAAAGGTTACAAGAAGAAAAATGGATAATACCATCACGACGGCTAATACGATGAAAATCGTTCGATTCATGCTGTATATGGATTGTAGTCGGCCGGCTCATAAAAATCCACTTGTTTTTTGAGATGAGATGGGGAATAGATATATCCACGATTTGGGCCCGCCACTAAATCTTTGGCGGGCAATTTTTTTGCAAAACAAAAAAATTGGGGCAGTAGCTCAGTTGGGAGAGCGCCACGTTCGCAACGTGGAGGCCGTCGGTTCGATCCCGATCTGCTCCACATTTAATAGGTTGAAGGACTTATAAGATGCTGGAAAAATTATCGAGCATAGCAAACACTTTGATTGAAATTTTTTTCCCGACTGGTGCGCCGCCAGAAAACACCCAACACAGAAAAATATATTCATGGAGCGCTTTCATGGGCTATCTTGAAAGCCTTGATCTTGCGAAAAACTGGCAGAAATATGAAGAACAGG
>JACPAJ010000111.1 GCA_016180865.1 Deltaproteobacteria bacterium | reverse complement strand
CAGGAAAAAACGAAAGTGTCAAAAAAAGAATGGTTAAAGGCATAGATTATTTGCAAAAATTTTCAGCCCAAATCTCCTTTAATTACATAGGCTTGGCTTGGCTTGGCTTGGCTTAGAAAAAATAGTTAGCAGCTTCGCCCCTTGCCCATTTGTCTGCGGCGAAGACATCTTCGAGCGAGGAGAATTCGATTTTATCGTGGCGGGACATTACATCTTCGACTATTCTAGGGATATCCAGAAATTTTATCTTCTTATTTAAAAATGCGGCCACCGCGACTTCATTTGCGGCATTTAAAACGCATGGCATGCTTCCGCCCTCTTTTGCCGCATCATAGGCAAGTTTCAGGCAGCGAAATTTTACAAGGTCGGGCTTGGAAAATGTCAGCTTTTCAAACTTTGTAAGATCTAAAAATTCCGTTCCGCTTTCGACGCGCCCGGGATATGAAAGCGCATATGCAATCGGCCCGCGCATGTCAGGCATTGCCATCTGCGCCACAACCGCGCCGTCGATATATTCCACCATTGAATGGACAATGCTTTGCGGATGGATGACCGCCTCTACTTTTTCAACCGGCATATCAAAAAGCCATCGCGCTTCAATAACCTCAAGCCCTTTATTCATCATCGTTGCAGAATCAATCGTTATTTTTGCTCCCATGCTCCAGTTGGGATGTTTTAGCGCCTGCTCAAGCGTGACCGATTTTAGCTGCTCGGCAGAATAGTCGCGAAACGGCCCGCCTGATGCAGTTAAAATCAGCCTGCGAACTTCGCTATGATTATGTCCAATCAAAGATTGAAAGAGCGCCGAATGTTCGCTGTCTATTGGAATCAGCTTAACACCTTTTTCCTTCACGCGCCGCATCACCAACGGGCCTGCGGCAACAAGAGTCTCTTTATTTGCAAGAGCAATATTTTTTCGGGCTTCGATTGCGGCCCATGTCGGCTTCAGTCCTGCGGCACCTACAATGGCGGATACAACAAGATCTGCCGAAGGCTCAGCCGCCACTTCGCATGCGCCTTCAATTCCGCACACAACTTTGCAATTTAGCGTGCCGCTATTTTTTAATTTTTCGGCGGCTTCTTGATCGCGCACCGAAACAATTTTTGGATTAAACTTTTTTATCTGTTCAAACAATTTAACCGGATCATGCCCTTCTGCAAGAGCCACAACGGAAAACTTATCAGAATGGCGCGCAACAACATCCAGCGTGCTGATGCCTATAGAACCGGTACTTCCTAATATTGCAAGTTTTTTTACCATCTCACTATAAAAACCTCGCATACAAATAAACAAACGGCCCCACAAATATCATTGCGTCAAGCCGATCCAAAAAACCGCCGTGCCCGGGGATTATATGCCCTGAGTCTTTAACGTGATAATCGCGCTTAAAAAGCGATTCGATCAAATCTCCCATAGGCCCGATAAATCCTATTAAAATTCCGATTATAACAACATGATGCAAGGGAAGATCCGCCCATGCAATTTGCCTGACCACAAAAACGGCCAAAACACTTCCGATCAAGCCGGCCGCAAAACCTTCCATTGTTTTATTGGGGCTCGTCAACGGAGCAAATTTATGCCGGCCAAAAGCCTTTCCTCCAAAGAGAGCGAAGGTATCAGACATTGCGGCCGCGGAAATTCCCATAAAAATAAGCGCTCTGCCATGCGAAAGTTCCCTTGCAAGGCCAAAGAAAGGAAGCGTCGCTCCCAGATAAACCGCTCCGAGAAGAGTTAAGCCGATTTTACTCGTAACGCCTTCAAGTGTGGTGGCGTTCTTCATATATATTAATGTTACGATAAATAATCCAGCCAGCAGTGCTGTTAGAAAAGCGTAAGGGCCTTTCAAAAATAAAATTGAAGATGCAAGGGCAATTCCCCAAATCCAGCCCGCTTCCTGATAGATTGGTTCCGCCGGCAATGCCAATTTAAAGAACTCATACAAACCGCCCATGATTAGCAAAAGAATTATCCCTTTAAATATCAGCGGCGGGACGAAAAACACCGCTAATGTAACCAGAACCGCCATAATAATTGCCGAAACAATGCGCACAATCATAACTGCTCCCCTGTTTTCCCAAACCGGCGTTCCCTCTTTTTGTAATCTTCAATTGCCTTCATAAGATCTGATTTCCCAAAATCAGGCCAGAGCATATCAAGAAAATAAAATTCCGAATACGCGATCTGCCATAAAAGAAAATTGCTGACGCGGAGTTCTCCGCTTGTCCGGATCAATAGGTCAGGATCGGGAATTCCATAGGTATCAAGAAAGCTTGAAAAAATCTCCGGACTAATTTCTTTCAACCCCTGTTTAATAATTTTTTCGACCGCACGGCATATTTCCGTTCTTGCTCCGTAGCTCAAGGCAACAATCAGCGTCATTTTGTCGCATTGGCGGGTTGCCTCTTCTTCTTCCGCAATCGCCTCCTGGACATACTTGGGAAGCCTGTCGTTATCGCCGATCGTTTGAAATCTGATTCCGTTATTTATTAACTTTTGTTTTTTTAATTTTAGAAACTTTACGAGCAGATCCATCAACGCAACAACTTCCTCGGCCGGCCTGTCCCAATTTTCATCTGAAAAGGCATAGAGCGTAAGGTAGCAAACGCCCAAATCGCGCGCAGCCATAGTAATCTCCTCAACCGCGTCTATGCCCTTTTTATGCCCATCTATTCTCGGCAGATTAAGATTCTGCGCCCATCTGCCGTTGCCATCCATAATGATTGCTATGTGTTTAGGGAGTGGATTCATTGATGATTAGACAGTCATGATCTCTTTTTCTTTGAGAGCCACCAATTCATCAACATGCTTTATATTATCGTCGGTTAATTTCTGAATCTCACGCTCGCCTTTTTTTAAATCGTCTTCCGAAACATGCTCGGATTTTTCCAGCTTATTGCAGGTTTCGTTTGCATCCCGCCTGACGTTGCGAATAGCAACTTTGCTGTCCTCTCCGATTTTTTTCACGTATTTTACCAGCTCTTTCCTGCGCTCCTCGGTCAAAGGAGGTATGGGCAGCCTAATCACTTTGCCGTCGTGGCTGGGATTTAAACCCAGCCCCGATTTTAAAATTGCCTTCTCAATCACCGGAACCATATTTGCTTCCCATGGCTGGATTGTTATCAGGCGCGCATCCGGAACCGAGAGGTTTGACACCTGATTCAAAGGAACTAACGTGCCGTAATATTCGACTCGGATATCATCAAGAATCGATGGAGAAGCCCTTCCCGTGCGGAGTTTTAAGAATTCTGCTTTAAGAACGTCTATCGCCCTAGACATTTTGGACTTTGTATCGCCGACAACGTCATTAATCATACCCCCCTCCTTGCTTAACTCACTATCGTTCCGATTTTTTCGCCCATAATTGCTTTCTTTAAATTCCCTTTGGCAAACATGTTAAAAACAATAATCGGCATCGAATTATCCATGCACATGGAGATAGACGTGGCATCCATAACCTTCAACCCCTTTTTCAGCACGTCTATATAGGATAAAGATTCAAACTTTACGGCTTTTGAGTTCTTTTTGGGATCGGAATCATAAACTCCGTCAACTTTCGTTCCTTTAAGTATCACATCCGCGTGGATTTCCATCGCGCGAAGCGATGCCGCGGTGTCTGTCGAAAAATATGGATTGCCGGTTCCTCCCGCGAAAATTATAATTCTCCCTTTTTCCATATGCCTCACGGCTCTCCTGCGTATATAGGATTCGGCAATATTGCGCATTTCAATCGCGCTCATCACGCGGGTAAAAACCCCTTCCCGCTCCAGAGCATCCTGCAGAGCAAGGCTGTTAATAACAGTCGCCAGCATCCCCATATAATCGGCAGTTGCCCTGTCCATCGCCTTTGCCGAATCGGAAAGGCCTCTGAAAATATTGCCGCCTCCGATAACGATCGCTATCTGCACATCAAGAGCATGAACCTCTTTAATTTCTTTTGCCAGGTCTTTAACAACAGGCATTCCTATTCCGAACCCCTGTTCCCCAACCATCGCCTCGCCGGAAAGTTTTAAGAGAATACGTTTATATTTCATAAGCCCCCTTGCCCTTCATGCTTCCTGCTTCTTCTTTTCCACGCCCTCTCCCACCTGAAATCTGACAAATTCTCTGATTTTCACGGACGCATCGGCGGTTTTCAGCATTTGGGCAACCGTCGTCTTTCCCGATGGGTCTCTGATGAAAATCTGATCTTCCAGGCAAATTTCCGAGAGATATTTATTCAATTTCCCCTCGATAATTTTCTCCATAACCTGAGGAGGTTTCTTTTCTTCGGCCATTTGAGCCTGAAAAACCTCCTTCTCTTTTGCGATGAATTCTTTTGAAATATCCGATTTCCTTACATAAGTTGGATTCATCGCGGCAACGTGCATCGCAACATCACGGGCGGCCGTATCGCTCAATTTGCCGGAAGGATCTTCAAAAATCACTATAACACCGATTTTGGATCCCGCATGCACATAGCAGCCTGTTTTCGTTTTTCCTTCTCCGGCCTTTTTGATCGCAAACCTGCGGACTCCGATATTCTCGCCTATTTTTGCGACCATTTCCGTCTGAATATCGGATAACTTCTTTCCGTTCATGGAAGAGGCAAGCAGCGCTTCCATATTCTCAGGATTGGTCTTTGCGATATGCGCCGTCACGTTTTTCACAAAATTCTGGAATTCGTCCGTTTTGCAGACAAAATCCGTTTCGCAATTCACATCCGCCATCACAATCAATTTATCGCTGACGAACTGGCATACAAGCCCTTCCGAAGCCGATCTTGAAGCCTTTTTAGCGGCCTTGGCAAGGCCATGTTTCCGAAGAGATTCAATGGCCTTGTTAATATCGCCCGAATTCTCGCTCAGCGCTTTCTTGCAGTCCATCATGCCGGCGCCGGTGCGTTCCCTCAATTCCTTAACCGAATCTGCTGAAATATTCATATTTATTTTCCTCTATGTTTAAGATGTCACCACTTCTTTTTTAACTTCGGGAGTTGCGGTCTTTTCAGTTTTAACCTGTTTTGACGGCCCTTTTTTGCCTTTCCTGTTGTCTGGCCTAATGTCCGCTACATATGCTTTAGCTTTGCCTGCCATCTTCTTTTCGCGAACCCGTCCGGATGCCTCCGAAGCTCCTTTTACGGCACCTTCTTTTGCGACTTCTTCGCGGATAACCGCCTCGCGGCGTTTCAGGCCTTCAACGCAGGCATCGGCAATAAAACCAATAAGCAGCGTAATGGAACGAATAGCGTCGTCATTTGCCGGAACTACAAAGTCAATATTATCAGGATCGCAGTTTGTATCTGTAATCGAAACGATCGGCAATTTTAACCTTTGAGCTTCATGCAATGCGATATGTTCCGTCTTTGGATCAACAATGAAGACGATTCCGGGGAGTTTGGTCATGTTTTTGATGCCGCCCAGCGAATGTTCAAGTTTTCCTATTTCGCGCTCATGGCTTAAACCTTCTTTCTTGGTCAATTTCGCGAATTCGCCGGTATCTCTACGCTGATAAAGCGCCTGCAGGCGATCGATGCTGGCTTTGATGGTTTTAAAATTGGTCAGCATCCCGCCCAGCCACCGCTGATTGACATAATACATTCCTGCGCGTTCAGCCTGTTCGCGGATAATATCCGCAGCCTGCCTCTTTGTGCCTACAAAAATCACAGACTCTCCAAGCGCCACCCTGTCGGCAACAAACTTGTAAGCCACTGCCGCTGTTTCAACTGTCTTGTCCAGATTAATGATATGAACCCCGTTTTTAGCGGCATAAATGAAAGGCTTCATTTTGGGATTCCATCTGGCCGTCTGGTGGCCGAAATGACATCCTGCTTCAAGCAGGTCCTTGACCGATAGTTCTGACATGTACTCTCCTTTGGTTTATCCTCCACCCCTTTTCACCACTTGAAATATATTAAGCACCATGCTTATATAGCCCCCAAGTGGCACCAAAAGAATTTTGACGGGGGTGTGTGAATTTTCGGAGCGTTTGCTAACATATAATGGCTTGAAATTGCAAGGACTTTATTTAGCGACCAAAGGCCAGTGGTTGGTGGCTGGTGACTAGTGATTAGTGAGGAATTAAATATGAATAATCATAGGTTACACACTTTTCTAATTTTTTTATTTTTTGCTTATCTGCTCTGTCCACTAATCACTAACCATCAGCCACTAGGCACTCTCTTCGCTTCCGATTGGAATGAATATCAAAAGAACGGCAGTAAAAACTCAAAATGGGATTCATTTGTCGAAGCGGGGTTTAACGCCTTTGAAGGCGGGAATCTAGGCTCCGCAGAAATGTTCCTGCAGAGGGCCATTGCGCGCGGATGCAACGATGGCCTTGTCTATACAAAAATCGGAATTTATTATGAAGCACAATCTAATTATAAAAAGGCGGCGGAGTTCCTTAAAAAAGCTTCAAAGCTGCTTCCTAATCAGTACCCTGCACATGTTTTAACTAAATCCATCGATGAATACCTTGGAAGGGTCTTATTTTTAAAAGGAGACATCAAAGAATCCGCAACTTATCTAAATAGGGCGATCGAACATGCTGAAAGTTTTACCTCCCTCTATTTGCTCGGCCAGATATCTAGAACGGATAAAGATTATAATAACGCAATAAAATATTTTGAAAGAGCTCTGCTCTCCGAGCACCCAAAAGGATTGTCCCCTAATATTGATATTCTCATCATGACAGAAATAGGAAAATCTTACTTTGAGCTGAAAAAATTCGACATTTCTCTCGAATGGTGGAATAGAATTTTAACTTTCGATCCGTCGAATCAGACTGCCGAGTCATATAAATCGGATATCGAAAAGCAAAGGTATAAGGAAGAAGAGAAAAAAGTTTTTGAACGAATCGTTAATTAAATTATGAAATATTTGGCTGCGTTATTTTTACTATTGATTTTTATTGCAAACGCCGATGCCGCTCCGCCGAAAGGGTTTCATAAAGGCCCTTACTTCATGCTTCAGGGAGGAATTTTCAACTTTGCCGCCGATAATAACGTCAGAACCGGCGCTAAAGTCGGAAGAGATTATGAACCTGCAGTCGGATTCAATTTCGGATGGAATTTATATGACTGGATGGCGCCCGAATTTCAGGTCAGATATACGACAAATAAAAACAACGGAAACCGCGAGCATGTGGTTAAAGCAAACTTCAATTTTGTTTATAGTTTGATAACAGATAGCCTTGCCGATCGCGAATCGATAAGATTAATCCCATTTCTGCAGAGCGGTCCTATGCTTCTTTTAGCGGCTGTTCCGGGGGATCCGGCCAGCAGCGATAAAATCCTTTCTCTATGGGGCCCTGGAATCGGCGTGGGCGGAGGTTTGCGCGTCCTCTACAAACGCTATATTTATTTCGGTCTCCTTGCTCAATCGGACTTTGTGGCATTGCCGGACAGACACCAGAATGTCGGCGGAGTTAATACCAAAATCATAGACGGAGGGATGGATGCGCAATTTGGAGCTACAGGAACAATCGGAGTTCATTTTTAAAAATTAAGGGATAATTGTTTGACTTTTTTTGATAAGTTGGCTAGCTTTCATTCAGCTGAAGGTTTGGATGTTGTTTTATTATTTTTTAGGGGGAGATATGAAAATCATTAAATTTGTTCCTTTCCTCGCGGCAGTTTGGTTGATTTCTGCTTGCGCAGAACCGACTCTTGACGGTGCAAGATTTGCGATGGATAAATGCAGTACAACCAATCTTACGCCATGCACTACTGCCGCAAATGAAGCTCAAACGATTTTGGATTCCGAGCCAAATAATGCCGATGCCGCCTTGATAAAGTCGGCGGCGCTGGCCACGCGCGGCGGAATAGATATACTGGATATTCTTGCAGAACTTGCTAAGACCGGCGTTTCCGGGGGGGTCGATAATGATACGCAAAAATTTAAGATCATTCATAATGCGGTGGTCGGCAGCGTGCAGAATATAACCGATCTCAGGACAGCCATAGCAGCGCTAACCTCATTTGACGCATCAACGCTTGATACAGCTTCCGAAATTTATAAGGATTTCTACTTTCAAATGGGAATGCTCCAAACAATTGAGGCGTTTTCTCTTCCAACCATTACCGCCCAGCCGACTGCAGCTGATGCTGTCGATCCAACGCCGATAGATGCAACCGAAAAAGATCCGGTGCTTGATGATTTTTTGAACGCAGATAATAATCTGGGGATTGCAGGCCTTGATAGTGACGATGACACGGGTTTTCAGCTGGTTACGGCAATTCGTCAAAATTACTGTATATTAAACAATATTTCCGGCGGCGGCGGCGGATTTACAACGGAAGAGCTGCAGGACCTGATGAACTGCCAGCTCTGCATTGATGAAACGGACACATCGATATGCCCAAAAAGTCCCGATGAAATGCTCGGAGCAAATGGCGATTTCCGTTCAACAATAGCCTCTTGCGCGGATTTTAATTTTACCACATGTGATGGCGCAGGCAATACCGCTCCTTAATTTTTTGAAAACTTTTGGGGGAATTATATGAGAATTAAAATATTTTTAGCGCTGTTATTGGCTTCGGTGTTTGTTTCAGAAAGCACTGTCTTAGCCGAAAAAACTCACATCGGCAATACCTATCCCTCTCTTGGCAGAGGCATAAGGCCATTAGGCATGGGAAACGCTTTTCTCACCATGAAAGGTGATGATGAAAATACAATCTTTTACAACCCTGCTGCAATCAGAGATTACTCCAACGACACCCGATTTATAACGAATCTTCCCGTTCCCGTTGTTGAAATCAACTGGTCGGTAATACAATTAACAAAAGACCTGTTCGATTTTGCCGGCGATATTGATGACGCTGGTTCAGACAGCGCAACAATCGATACGTTCCAAACCTTCGTTGACAATCATACCGGTAAATTTTACAGCCTTGAGGCAAGGACCAATCTGATAGGCGCTTATAATAGATATTTTTACGTTACTGTTCCCTATGACAGCAAGTTAGGCGTTTCATTTAGGCAGAGCTTTGTCCCTAACTTTGAAATTAAATCTACGGGATTGGCCGGTGTTGTAGTCGGAAGCGGGTACGGTTTTTTTGAAGATACGCTGACGATTGGTGCTGCAGTAAAAACGCTTTACGGCGTGGAAAACGAGCAGATTATCACAACCAGCGATATTCTTGCGTCATCCTTGGACGAATTCAAGTGGAATGGATGGAAACGTGGAATCGGCATTGGAGGCGATGTCGGAGTTAAATACGAAATCTACGATTTCGGCCAGGATTGGATAGATACGCTCAGGCCCACAGTTGCAGTGACATATCAAAATATTGGAGACACAAAATTCCGGTTGATGAAAAAGAACGGCGCACCCGATAAATTGCCGCAGTCGGTGAGCGCCGGAATCGGATTTTTCCCTGTATTCGGAGATGTGCACACCGCCCTGCTGGTCGATGTCCGCGAAATAAATATTAAGGAAGATTTTCTGATGAAACTAAATGCCGGCGCAGAAGCAAAATTTCCGCTTATAATCGGAAAACCGGCCATACGCGGCGGCCTTAATCAGGGCTACCCAACCGGCGGAGTCGGCTTTGAAATTGGGAAACTCGTCTGGAATATGGCCTTCTTCGGCAAAGAGGTCGGCGAAACTACGCGCCAAAAAGGCGGCTACCGGCTAGCAAACGAATTTACGTGGAGATTTTAAAAGACGTCTTCCGCTTCTTCCATGCCTGCAGCATCGACGGGGATCATTGCTTCATCGGCACGCTTGGCTAAATTCTCGAATTTGGTATATTCATTTAAAAACGCCAGTTTAGTAAATCCAACAGGCCCGTTTCTCTGTTTGCCGATTATTACTTCTGCAATCCCCTTCTCCTGGCTCTCGCGGTTATAAACTTCATCGCGATATACAAACATAATGACGTCGGCATCCTGTTCAATTGCGCCGGATTCTCTTAGATCCGCCATTTGCGGCCTTTTATCATGCCTTGACTCGACCGCACGATTCAGCTGGGATATGGCTAGAACCGGAACGCTCAGCTCTTTCGCCAGAGCTTTAAGAGATCCCGAAATTTCCGATATTTCGCGTTCCCGGCTGTCCGATCTTGTAACGCTCCTCATTAGCTGGAGATAATCGACAATTATAAGCTTTATTCCCTTGTCTTTTTGCAGCCTTCTGGCCTTGGCTCTCATTTCCAGGACATTGATTGCTGGCGTATCATCTATATATATAGGAGCCTCTGACAGGGAGCCTGCGGCGCGAGTAAGCTTAGGCCAGTCGGATTCGGACAAAAAGCCGCCTCTGAGTTTGGAGCCGCTGACCTTTGCTTCGGAGCATAAAAGCCTTTGAACAAGCTGTTCTTTGCTCATTTCCAGCGAAAAAATAGCGGACGGCATGTTCATTTCCACAGATGCATGCGCTGCCATATTCAGCGCTAATGCGGTCTTGCCCATGCTAGGCCTTCCGGCCAAAATAACTAAATCCGAAGGCTGCAGCCCCGCCGTCATTTTATCAAGTTCATGGTAGCCTGTGGGAACTCCGGTTATCAGCTCCTTCTTTTCATATAATTTTTCTATGGTCCTAAAGCTGTCTTTAACGATGTCTTTGATGGAATAAAAAGACTGTTTGATTTTCTTCTGGGCAACTTCAAAAATGATGCGTTCTGCCTGATCCAGAAAAGAATCAACCTGGCTGCTTTCCGAATATGAGCCATTTATAATATCGGTCGCCGCAGAAATCAAATGCCGAAGAACGGATTTCTCATAGATAATTTTGGCATAATAGCCGACATTGGCCGCCGTCGGAATATTCGCAACGAGGTTTGTAAGATACGAAGGCCCGCCTACATCTTCAAGCCAGCCGCGCCCTTTCAATACATTCGTCACAGTAACAAGGTCTGCGGGCTCATTCTTCTGGTAAAGTTCGACGATGGAAGAGAAAATTTTCTTGTGAGATTCCCGATAAAATGCGCTTTCGGTCAAAATTTCCAGAACCTTCGTAACAGCATCGCCGTCGATCAGCATTGCTCCTATCACAGACTGTTCCGCTTCAATATTTTGCGGCGGAAGCTTTGAAATATTGTCCGTCATAAGTTTTATGCGTTATTTCTTCACAACCCACACCTTGACCGTTCCCGTAACCTCTGGATGAAGCTTTACTTCAACGTCAAATACGCCGATCTGCTTTATCGGCTCTTTTAGAATAATATTCCTTTTATCAACAGTAATGCCGTTTTTTTTCAGCGACTCGGCTATATCGCGCGCGGTAACAGAGCCGAATATCTTTTCTTCCGCTCCGCAATCGCGGGAAATAGTAACAGACGTTCCAGAAAGCTTTGAGGCCAAATCTTCCGAACTTTTGCGAAGCTTTTTCTCACGAACCTCGGCTGTTTTCTTTTGATGCTCGATCATTTTTATATTCTTTGAATCGGCGACAACGGCTTTTTTCTGGGGCAGCAAAAAATTCCGCGCAAAACCGTCCTTTACTTTAACAAGCTCGCCGGCTTTTCCGAGGCCTGCGACCACTTCCCTTAAAATAACTTCCATAATGTCTCCTTAAATGGTTGTTTGGCTTAACCGTTTCTTTCTAAAATCGATCCATTGATCCGAAAGCCCTAAAGCTATAATACCGATGCCTACTACCTGCAAAAACGCGACTATCAGCCCGTACACGACAAGTCTTAAAAAAGGCGACTTCTTTTCTTTAAGCCAGTAGCCGATCACAAAACATCCCTGAACAAAATAGATTCCGGCTGCAGCCACAATTCCATTCAGCGCTGCAAACTTAACATACTGATTTTGGATGGAGTAGATATTCGCGAAATACGCCATTCCGCTGATAATAGTCAGCCAGACAGGCCAGAATGGAAATTTCTGCTCGGAAATATTTTTAAAGTACCTAAGTCCTCCGGCCTTTTTTGCAAAAGCCCTTGTAAGCAGAAGCGTCACCGATACAACAAGCGCGCCAAACAAGAGAGTTGCGACCGGCATCATCCATAGCGCGAAATTGATTATTTCACCGGCATTTTCTTTAACATAATTTATCTGGGTTGCGTTAAGAGCTGACATGGTCTCCTGCATTTGCAGCGTTTGATCCAACGTCAACTGCAGATAATTATTCACGCTTCCTAAAAGTCCGGCATTAAACCAGTGCAGTATTAAAAACAATGCCCACGCGGCAAACCATGGCAGCACAATCGCCATAGAAGCGAGTTTTAGCAGGCTAAGACGTTTCAAAACGCCGGCCCCAAGAATAACGCTCACGCATAAAAAGTAGCCAAGATACGCGACATCCGGAAGCCCTATTAATCCAAAATAGTGCGCGGCAAGGAATGAACCAAATACCAGTCCCGTTGTCACCCACGCAGCTTTTCTCTCCGAAATCGAGAAAAGGAAAAATATCGGCACCGGCACCGCAAATAAAAGAACACCGCTTCCGAACAAAAGAGCCGTAATAACCGCCGCTATCAAAACGTGTTTAATCATTTATAGCACCTGCGTAGCTGTAAACGGGATCACAGCTAAAATTCTGGCTCTCTTTATCGCAAGAGTAATATCCCGCTGATGTTTAGAGCATGCTCCGGTATATCTCCTCGGAAGAATTTTGCCGCGTTCTGAAATAAATATTCCAACCTGCTGCGCATTTTTAAAATCAAGCTTCAAATGCGCGTCGGCGCAGAACTTGCAGGTCTTTTTGCGGGGCGTGGAAAACTTCGACGCTCCCCTTCTTCCCCTGTCTCTATCCCTGTCTTTATCTTTGTCTCTGTCATGACCCATTCTTCTAGGCATAGCGAACCTCCTCTTTCATCTCTCCGCCGGCGTTATTCTGCTCGGCAGCGTTTTTCTCGGCGAGAGCCTTTTCAATCCTCTCCGCCTCTTCCACCAGCTCCCTCTTCCGCGTTTCGATATCAACGGACTCATTTAATCTGATCGTCAGATACCTTAAAACGTGCTCGTCAAGCCTGAAACCGCGCTCGACTTCGTTTACCAAAGTATTGTCGCCGCAGTAATCGAGCGAAACATAATACCCTTTGGATTGTTTCTTGATGCGATAGGCAAGGCTTTTTTTGCCCAGATTCATGGTGCGGAAGATGCAGCCTCCATGACGGCCGATTAATTCGCCAAATTTTTTGATCGAATTATCAACATCGGCCTCCGTTCCGTTCGGGTCTAATATATAGACCGTTTCGTACTCATTCATTTATAACCTCCTTATGGTTAATAAGGCCTCATCTTTATTAGATAGAGACCAAGGAATTATTATATTTCTGCATAGCGGCATTATGGCCGCTTTCGAAAATTTTCCTCACAACATCGGCGCCTGTACAGATGATTTTTTCAACAAGTTTTCTTTCGTCCTCATTAAAACCGCCAAGCACATAATCTGCCGGATCAAAACCCTCCGGTGGCCTGCCGATGCCGACTTTAAGCCTCCAGAAATCTTTGGTTCCGAGATTCGAAATAATGGAATCTACTCCGTTATGTCCGCCGGTGCCGGCCCCCTTGACAATTTTAATTTTGCCCAAGGGCATATCGATGTCATCATGGACAACGGTGATATCAACGCCTGCAATCTTATAAAAAGAGGCAATCGCCGCAACTGAATTTCCGGAAAGATTCATAAAAGTCTGTGGCTTTGCTATGCACACTTTTTCATTATCTATTTCACTTATTGCAAAGAACGAATCAAAATCTTCCTTAAATTTAAAACCGCCTATTTTTTCAACAAACGCGTCGATAATTGCAAAACCGATATTATGCCTGGTCTTTGCATATTTCCGGCCGGGATTTCCCAAGCCGACTAAAAGTTTCATCCGCCGTTCGCTCATTTCTTCTCTTTAGCCGGTGCGCCTTTGGCCGCAGCAGCCGGTGCTGCCGCAGCGCCTTTTGCAGCCGCAGGAGTAGAAGCCGCGCCGCCCGCAGGAGCTGCGCCAGCTGGCGCCGCACCGGGAGCCGCAGTTGCAGCAGCCGCGCCTTCTGCCGTAACAGCTTCGGCAACAGGAGCCGCAACCTCTTCCTTCATCGGCGCCACAACAGAAACTATCGAAAAATTGATTTCGTGCGAGCATTCGACCCCTTCCGGCAGCTTAAGGTCGTTGATATGCACGCTGTCGCCTACCATCAGCTCGGTAATATCGACGTCGATATGTTCCGGAATGGCAATGGGAAGGCACTTAACCTTTAATTCACGCCTGTCGATAACAAGAACGCCGCCCTCTTTCACTCCTTTGGATTTTCCCGTAAATTGAACCGGAACATCGACCGTAATCTTCTGTTTCAAATCGACAACCTGAAAATCGACGTGCGTAAACGTGCGTTCGATCGGATCCGCCTGATAATCGCATATGCGCGCCACAACCTTTTCTTTATCCGCGACGGCAAGATCCAGCAGAACGTTCAAACCCGCATGAGTCGCAACTGCCTTTTCAAGCGCCTTTTCATTTACGGTCACATAAACAGGCTTGTAAGTTTTCCCATAAACGATTCCGGGTATAGCCCCCTGCAGTCGGGCTCTTCTTGCTGCTCCCTTTCCTTCTTTTCTAATAGATGCTTCCAATGAAATTTTTTCCATACGCTCTCTCCTTTTTAAAAAATTTAAATAAACAGCGACGACACCGAATCCGCCTGATGTATTCTCTTAATCGCCTCGCCTAAAAGCGGGGCTACCGACAAAGTTTTTATTTTGGCCGATTTTCCGCTCATAGGAATGGAATTCGTTACAATAACATCTTTTAAAGGCGAATTGCTGATATTCTCCATTGCATTACCGCTGAAAACAGCATGCGTTGCGCATGCGAAACAGGCTTTGGCACCGTTTTTAATCAGTGCTTCCGCCGCTTTAACAAGCGTTCCTCCGGTATCGATCATATCGTCCAGAATAATTGCGGTTTTCCCTTCGACTTCGCCTACCACATGCATAACTTCGCTCACATTGGGCGACGCGCGGCGCTTATCTATCATCGCCATCGGAACCAGCAATTTTTTTGCATATGCGCGAGCGCGTTCGGTTCCGCCGGCATCCGGCGAAACTATAACAAGATCGTCCTGCAAATTCTTTTTAATATAATCAAGAAGCACCGGCATGGCAAAAAGATGGTCGACTGGGATATTAAAAAATCCTTGAATCTGGCCGGCGTGCAGGTCTAGGGCAAGAACTCTGTTTGCCCCTGCGGCCGTAATCAAATCCGCGACAAGTTTCGCGCTTATTGGCGTTCTTGGCTGCACTTTCCGTTCCTGCCGCGCATAGCCGAAATATGGTATGACGGCCGTGATTCTATCGGCGCTCGAACGCTTTAGAGCATCAATCATAATCAAAAGCTCCATCAGATGCTCGTTGACCGGCCGGCAAGTCGGCTGAATAACGAAAACATCCATTCCTCTGACATTTTCGCCGATTTCAACCCATGTCTCGCCATCCGCAAAGTGCTTGACCTCCGCTTCGCCAAGAGGAGCTTTAAGGCTTCGTGCGATCTCCTCCGCAAGGGGCCGGTTTGCGTTCCCGGAAAATATTTTTAAATTCTTATATTGTGACATATATTCTCACATTCCTCTTTCAGAGTGGAGACTTTTTCTTTGCTGGGGAGCATGGATTCCACCCTCCGGCTCCCGCCTTCGGGTATTTCCTCGGCGACCATCCTTCGGATGGTACCCGCCTCGGTCAGAACCAGTCCGCCTGCAGCGGACGGCTCTCATCAAAACCCTAGAGCAAAGAAAAACCCTCCACCAGAGTGGAGACTTTTTCTTTGCTGGGGAGCATGGATTCGAACCATGGATCCCAGGTTCAAAGCCTGGTGACTTACCACTTGTCGACTCCCCAAAAAATCCGCCATCGGCGGATTTTTTTGGGGCTCGCCAACGACTTAGTGGCGAGCCCCATTTCATAATCTATTCGAAGTCTCAATCACCCGCCATTTGGCGTTTTTCTCCTTAGCAACCTTCGCAGCTTCTGCACAAACACTTTCCGAACCAAACATTCCGACAACAGTCGGCCCGCTCCCACTCATCCACGAACGAACAGCGCCATTTTCTGTCAGCATTTTTTTAATCTGCTCAATTTCAGGATATTTCGCTGCGGTAACTAATTCCAAATCGTTATGGACAACATCAGCCAACTCACGTAACCCCTTGAAATTGCGCCCTAAGCCCCTAACATCTAAA
>JACPAJ010000040.1 GCA_016180865.1 Deltaproteobacteria bacterium | reverse complement strand
TGAAATGAAAGGTCTTCGAGCTCCGTCTTGATTTTCTGGATTCCAAGCCTGTTTGCGATCGGGGCATAAATATCCATCGTCTCTTTTGCTATTTCAAAACGCTTTGCCTCCGGCAGATATTCCAGCGTGCGCATATTATGCAGGCGGTCGGCAAGTTTTATAAGGATAACCCTGATATCCTTGGCCATTGCCATGATCATCTTGCGAAAATTTTCGGCCTGTTTTTCTTCGCTCGTCGTAAATTTAATTTTGGACAGCTTTGTGACGCCGTCGACTAAGTTTCTCACCTCTTCCCCGAAAAGCTGCTCTATCTCTTCAAGCGTCGTGACGGTGTCTTCCACAGTATCATGAAGCAGCGCAGTAACGATAGAGGCCACATCCAGCCTCATCTCCGCAAGTATGCCTGCCGTTTCAAGCGGATGAACGAGGTAAGGTTCCCCGCTTCTGCGCGTCTGCCCCTGATGGACCTTTGCCGCAAAAACATAGGCTTTCTTCAGCTCATCCAGGTCTGCAGCCGGATTATAAGCGGAGACTATGTCTAAAATGTCATTCAGCCTGAGCATCTAAGTATGATCCTCTTTGCCTCGTTCACGGCTTTGTCCAGATCGTCGTTTACCACCTTGTAATCATAAAAATCGCTTGCCGCAATTTCCTTCTCCGCATTTTTCAGGCGGAGTTTTACATCTTTGGGCTTATCTGTGCCTCTTAGCGCAAGCCTTTTAGCAAGCTCTTCTTTTGAAGGCGGCATTAAAAATACAAGGACCGCATTGTTAAAAGTTTTCTTTACGCTTTTTCCGCCCTGCACATCTATATCAAGCAATATTGTTTTGCCTTCTTCTATCCATTTTTCAACTTTCGAACGCGGCGTGCCGTAACGGGCCCCGTGAACAGCCGCCCATTCAAGCAGTTCATTATTTTTTATCATTTCATCGAACCGGTTTTCCGAAACGAAAAAGTAATCGGCGCCTTCCTGCTCATCTTTTCTGGGACTTCTTGTTGTGGCCGAAACAGACAAAACAGCGTTCGGAAGCTCGCGCATCAGCCGTTTTATAACTGTTGTCTTGCCGGCACCTGAAGGAGCTGAGATGACAAAAAACATCCCTTTCATACTTATTCGATATTCTGCACCTGTTCGCGCAATTTCTCGATTTCCGTTTTGGCGGCAACCACAAAGCCTGAAACCTTGCTGTCGGACGCCTTGCTGCCGAGAGTATTTATTTCTCTGTGCATCTCTTGAATCAAAAAATCCAGCTGCCGGCCTATTCCGCCGTTTTTATGCACCAGCGAGCGATACTGCGCTATGTGCGATTTAAGCCTCGTCAGCTCTTCGGTCACATCAAATTTATCGAGCGTCGAGGCCGTTTCGCTGGAAGTTTCGCTTGTGACGCTCTTCAAAATCCCTTTCTGCCTGGCTTGCATCGCTTTTTCAATGGAAGAACAGACTTGTGCAAGAATCGAAAGCCTTTTCGTCTGATCGCGTTTCGTAGCCTCGCCTTCTTTTTTTCTCATAGAATCGTGGCGGCAAAGAGCATCTAAAATTACGCGCTCTATCTGTTTCCAAAAAAGCTCCACATTAAGAGGCTTTTCCCGGACCACAATCAGATCCTTGAGATCCACAACTTCCAGAAGATGAGATGAAACTTTTGCGCCGACCATTTTTACAACCTGATTCAGGCATTTTTTATATTCTTCAACAAGTTTTGTATTAACCTTCATCTCCAGAGTTTCGGCAATATCCTTCCGTTCCTTGATGAAAACGTCGATTTTGCCGCGAAGGCAGCGGCTCTGCACGGCCTTTTTGATTTTAGATTCGAGGCAGTAGAGGCTGAACGGAATCTTGCAGTTGACATCCAGAAAACGGCTGTTAACCGACCTTACTTCGGCAAAGAGAACGCCTTTTCCGACACAACCCTCCGCAGAACCGTATCCGGTCATACTTTTCATGATTGGCCCTTAAATTACCCTTCAAAAATAATCTTCGTCTCGCCGATTTCAATGGCATCGCCTTTTTTCAACAGGCACGATTCGATCTCCTCGCCATTGACAAACGTGCCGTTTTTGCTGACCATGTCCAGCACGCCCACTCCGGCTTCTCCGTAAAAGAACATCGCATGAAGCCTGGATATCGACATATCGTCCAAAATCACATCACCGGTACGTTTGAAACTTCCCATAACTTCGTTGTTTGTCGCCTTCTGATCCTTAAACTGCCTTGATAGATAATGCTGAATCAATCCTTTGGTCCCTTCATCGAGCGCCAAAGAAACGTCTATATTGAATATCGTAGTTTTATTGGGATCGGCGATTGACCTTCCGATCGCCTTGCAGGTCATGCAGTCTATATGAAAAGAGAGGCCCTTATTCGGTCCGTCTATCACTTTGAAAGCGGCAACGCCGCCCCTAAACTCCTCAGCCTGTTTGCCGCTCCGGGTGTCGATCGCTTCATCCACAAGCATAACAGGAATGCCGTCCCTCACAGGATATTTCAACTGGCACGTTTTGCAGCTGAGAGACTTTCCCCCATCTGCAGCTGTAAGAGAACCTTTGCACTGAGGGCAGACAAGAATTTCCTGGAGCTTTTTATTTACCATATAAAATCATTTTGCCTTTAGAAGAGCGTTTTTCTTGTCTTTTGAAAGGCCGTTGTATTCTTTAATAACTCTATCGGTAAGATCGGCGTTCGTGGGCGAATAAATCACGATATCCTGCGATTTTTCCAGTATCATCGTATAGCCTTCTTTTTCTCCTATATCTTTTACGATGTTATGAACGACTATAAGTATATTAGAAGTTAAAGCGGCCTCTTTGTTTTTCAGCTCCTGCTCGTAGGATGCGACCTTCTGCTGCAGGTCCAAAAACTTCTTGCGGAACTCGTCTTCTTTTTCTTTTAACGTATCGGCAGAAAGGATTAAACGCTGCTTGTCAAGATCGGTTTTCATTGCCTGAAGCTGCGTTTGCACGACGTCAAGATTTTTCTGCTTCTCGTCGAACTCGCTCTTCAGCATGGCTTTCGCCTTTTTTCCCTCTTCCACCTCGTTCAGAGTCTTCTGAAAATCGACGTAACCAAATTTATATGGCGACTGCTCGGCAAAACCGAATTTTGCCGCAGAAGCCATAAGCAATAAAACACCAACCGCGATAATTTTCTTCATTTTCTAACCCTCCTATTATGCTGTTCTTCTATCAAAATAATGAGCCAATTGTAAAGTTAAATACTACCGAATCCTCTCCCGGGCGCTTGTCAAAAGGAACTCCCCATTCAAAACGCAAAGGCCCTATCGGAGAGAGCCATCTGAGCCCTAAGCCCCAGTCAGTGCGAACTTCCGTCACTGAATAGCTTTCCTCTCCC
>JACPAJ010000039.1 GCA_016180865.1 Deltaproteobacteria bacterium | reverse complement strand
AAATGTGCGGAAACGGAATAAGATGCGCGGCAAAATATATTTTAGAAGAAAAAATATCTCAAAAAAGAGAGATAACTTTTGAAACTCCGGCCGGAATCAAATCGGTCAAGGCTTTAGGCAAACATTCTTTTCAGGTCGATATGGGCGAACCAATCATGAAAGGAAAGGAAATTCCGGTGACATTAAGCGGCCGAATTATAAACAGGCCCCTCAAAACGGAGCTCCGCGAATTTCGAATCACATGCCTTTCGATGGGAAATCCCCATTGCGTAATTTTTGTGGAAGATCTGGAAAATTATCAGGTCGAAAAATTCGGGCCCTATCTGGAAACTTATCACACTTTCCCAAAAAGAACCAATGTTGAATTCGTCCAGACCGTTTCCCAAAATGAAATTCGTATGCGCGTCTGGGAAAGAGGAGCCGGAGAGACCGATGGATGCGGTACCGGCGCGTGCGCTGCAGCCATTGCTTCCGTATTGAACGGTTTCACCGGCAGAGAGGTCACGGTTGCGCAAAATGGCGGAAAAGTGGAAGTGAACTGGGATAAAAAGAGCGGCCATATTTACCTAACAGGCATGGCTGAAATTGTTTATAAAGGGGAAATCGTCATTTAATATGTTTCAAGGCGTTTTTACCGCAATAGTCACTCCAATTAATAAAGATAAAATTGATGAACGCGCTCTGCGCGAACTTACGGAGTGGCAGATACAAGAAGGCGTGCATGGAATAGTTGCCTGCGGTTCAACCGGCGAAGCGATGACTTTGTCCGAAGATGAGTGGGAGAGAACGATCGAAATTGTCGTGGAACAGGCTAAAAACCGCCTGCCCGTAATTGCCGGCGCCGGTTCAAACTGGACGGAAAAAGCGGTAAAACTCACAAAAAAAGCATACAAGCAAGGCAATTGCGGCGGCTTGTGATTTGCCGGTCGTTCTTTACAATGTCCCCGGGCGGACGGCTGTCAATATGCTCCCCGAAACCGTTGCGAGGCTTTCAAAAATATCCAACATCGTCGGCATTAAAGAGGCTTCAGGAGATTTGAATCAAATAAAGAAAATCAGAAAACTCGCCGGAGAAGATTTTATAATTCTTTCGGGAGAAGATGCGCAGAATTTTGCGATTTATCAGCTCGGGGGGGTCGGAGCGATTTCCGTCGCGTCAAATATAGCTCCGCAAAAGGTGGCTTCAGTCTGGGATAAATTTGAAGCCGGCTTGAAAGACGAGGCAAAATTTATTCAAGAGGAGCTGCTTCCATTGAATAAAGCTATTTTCATCGAAACAAATCCGATACCGGTAAAAACCGCTCTGGCAATGATGAAAAAAATCAAAGAGGAGTTCCGATTGCCTCTAACGCCCATGAGCAGCGAAAACAAAAAAAGATTTGAAGAAGTTTTAAAAAGCTACAATTTAATTTAAATTATGGTTAATATTATTCTAGCTGGCGCAGCCGGAAGAATGGGGCAGGCCATTTTGAATGTTCTGCCTTCGTTCAAAGGGCTTGCTTTGTGCGCCGCAGTCGCGGAAAAAGGCCACCCGCAGGACGGAAAACCGATATACAAAAATACGCGGCTTTCAAGCGACCTTTCGGGCATTATTAATAACGGCGACGTGCTGGTTGATTTTACAACGGCGGAAGCTTCAATTAACAACTTAAAAATAGCGGCCGCATCTAAAAAACCGGTCGTTATCGGAACAACAGGCCATTCTCCTGAGCAGCGCTCGGAAATTTTATCATTAAGCAAAATTGTGCCGGTTGTTTTTTCACCCAATATGAGCGTCGGCGTGAATTTAATGTGGAAGCTGATTGAAGAATCGGCCTCCGTGCTTGGAAAAGATTATCAGATAGATATTATTGAAACGCATCATGTGCATAAAAAAGACGCGCCGAGCGGAACGGCTAAAAAAATGATTGAAGCGGTCGCCGCGAGCGGCGGATACGACTTAAAAAAAATAAAGGTTAAATCGATACGCGAGGGAGAAGTTGTCGGCGATCACACGATATTATTTACAAGCCCTTACGAGAGACTGGAAATAACGCATCGCGCGTTTTCCCGCGAAGTTTTTGCCGCCGGCGCCCTGCGCGCGGCTTTGTGGGTGGTTGACAAAAAAGCGGGATTATATAGCATGTCAGATGTTTTAGATATTGTGTCAGGATGACAATATAAAATTATGCAATCACAGCGTTTAAATAAGCTTCCGCCGTATCTCTTTGCAGAACTCGACCGCAAAAAAAAAGCGCTTTTGGCAAAGGGGGCCGATTTAATAGATCTTTCGATCGGCGATCCGGACATTGAAACGCCGCCGCATATCGTTAAAGCTCTCCGCGAATCAGTAGGCGATAAAAGATTTCACCGCTATCCGCCTTACAACGGAATTCCAGAATTCAGAGAAGCAGCTGTTCAATATATGAAAAGGCGCTTTAACGCTTCGCTTGATGTAAATTCGGAAATCTTAACGCTGATAGGCTCAAAAGAAGGAATTTATCACACTCCGTTTGCGCTCGCAAATCCTGGAGATGCAATACTTGTCCCGTCCCCCGGCTATCCGGTTTATTCTACAGCCGCCATACTTGCGGGATGTGCAGTCCACGAAATGCCTTTGAAATGGGAAAATAATTTCCTGCCCGATTTTTCTTTGATACCTAAAGATATTATAAAAAGGGCGAAGATATTATTTTTAAATTACCCTAATAATCCCACATCTGCCGTAGCCACAAAAGATTTTTTTGCCGGCGCCGTTGAATTTGCGCGTCAGAATAATATTTTGCTGTGCCACGATGCTGCATATGTTGAAATTGCTTATGATGGATTAAAGGCGCCGAGTATCTTTGAAGTGGAGGGGGCCAAAGAAGTTGCTGTTGAATTTCACTCGCTTTCAAAAACATTTAATATGACCGGCTGGCGAATCGGATTTGTTGCCGGAAAAGCGGAGGCTGTTTCAGCGATAGGCAAGATAAAAACAAATGCCGATTCTTCCGCAACGGCTTTTGTGCAGCGCGCAGCGGCAGCAGCGCTTGCTTCGGATATGAAATGCGTCGAAGAAAATTGCAGAATCTATAAAGAGCGGCGCGAAATTCTTGCAAAAGGGCTGAAAAAAATCGGGCTTAAAGTTTATGATTCTTCCGCAACATTTTATGTATGGGCTTCCGCCTCTCCCCTTCCCTCCCCCTCGAGGGGGGAGGGTGAGGGAGAGGGTGATATCACTTCCCGCTTGCTAGAAAAGTCCCACATTGCCGCCACCCCCGGTGAAGGATTTGGCACATATGGCAAGGGATATATCCGTTTTTCACTTTCAGCACCGACGGAGAGAATAAAAGAAGCGGTTGAAAGAATCAGCTAACAGGCGATTATTGATATTCATAACCTCTTATGTCGTTACCTGTCATATACCGTGGCGGAGTGTTCGTGAAACCAAATGCAACAAGCGGCCCATGAAATAAGTCTTCTCCCGTGCCAAGCTGAAGGGCCGGTCCTATCTTATGGCTTCCGTCTGGCATACATCCTCCTTGTTTATAGACGCATAATACTGCAGTCTCCGGAAGGAATATCTTCTTCCGAATTCACCTCGATCTCTTTTTGACGCCTATCGAACGCTTTGTGCAAACGATCTCTTACCTTTTCTTCACTATCACTAGGTTTCCAAGTTTTATCCAATTCCTGTAGCACCCATTCTATTCCTTGATTCCTGACTGCGAGTTCAATGAGCTCTCCATATTCGCCATATTCTTCATATGGCAACCAAGATATGGCGACAACAGCATTCTTAAAATATTGCCGCTGTCTTTCATCGTAAGTTACCTGAAGAACTTCTTTGAAGGCCTTTTGAAGGCAGGTTTTTGGGTCATGCGAATAGCCATAGATTTCGATTTTTTTCTTTAATTTGTTGCTTATTTCACTACTCTTAATAATAATCTTTTTCTCGCCACTTGGTTTATGTTTTTCAAATAAAATCAACTGTGTTGCAGAAAGGGCAGTATTATTTGATATTCCTTACGCATGTAATTATCTTGGTTCTCCACTTCAAGATTATTGTTTTCTTCAACAGTCTATATTATCCAAAAATATCAATTATTGTTTGCAGACAAAAAAGTCTTTTATGTACTGTTTTGGTGAAATATATCTCAGTAGCTGTACATTTGATAATAAAACTGCATTTAAATCTTGCACTAATGCTTGCCAGAATTTAAATACAACTGATTTGAAGCGATATTGTTATAGTATTATCATGGATAAGGGCTTTACTAATA
>JACPAJ010000038.1 GCA_016180865.1 Deltaproteobacteria bacterium | reverse complement strand
ACCACGGAACGAGCTTTTCAGCCGCTCTTTTTCCTTCTACTCCAAGAGCGCTTAAAAACCGTCTGAATGCCCCACGGCTAATTCTTAGTTGCTCTGTATTGTTTGCCATCTCACAGAAATTTACAGAACTTTCTCCAACTATGGCTATTAACGCCTTTTTATGGCGGGGTAATAGTTCTTCTTGATCTTTTATTGTTCCGTATGTCCAAATAGCCATCGTTTCAGCCAGACAGCCGTCGCCCGTGAGGTGGCCAAGCGCTTCGGCAAAGGTTTCATCCCAGCGAGCCGGCAATGAAATTGATTGATGGCGATCTCCTTTTTCACGATAATCGAGCCAGTTAGTGCTAACAGGAATCTCAAACAGAGATGTTTCTGGAATAGCTGGCACGTCATTTAGTAATACTCTGTCATTGTCATTAAGTTCAGAGGCAGCGACCATCCCTCTGTTGCTTGTAAATAGTTTGTGGTTGGCTGTGCAACGAAGCTCCAATCCGTTATTAAACTCTAGATTATATACATCGTTGAGGCCGGTTATCATATATTGATCTGGCCGACTTAAATGGACGGAAGAATCGCCATTTTTAGATGTTGCATTGTGGGTGTAAACTTCAAAAGATTCTCCTTGGTTCACACGCTCAATTAAATCACGAAAGCAAATCAGCCCTTTATTGGTAAAAACTCGTGCATCACCGGGAAAACATGGATTTGTGGCGTTAATCCGGCCGCTCTCTTTGCACGTATGCCACTTGTTAAATGTGGTATCAAATTGAATTCCGGGATCGGCGCAGCTCCAAGTTGCTTTTGAAATCTGCTTCATCAGGTCGCGCGCTCTGTAGGTATCGCATATTTCGCCGGTTGTTCTGAATTTCGTGTGCCAGACATCGTTGTTCAAATATGAATACATGAATTCATCCGTCAGCCGGACGGAGTTATTGGAATTCTGGCCGGCAACCGTTTTATAGGCCTCGCCGTTTAAATCGGATGAAAAACCCTGAGCAATCAGAGCCGCGACTTTCTTTTCTTCATTCACCTTCCAGTTGATAAAATCGCTTATCTCGGGATGATCCGCGTCAAGGCAGACCATTTTTGCGGCGCGCCTTGTAATGCCGCCGGACTTTGTGGCGCCCGCGCCTCTATCCAGAACTTCCAGGAAGCTCATTAGCCCCGAGCTTGTCCCTCCTCCCGAAAGGCGCTCTTGCCTTCCGCGAAGCTTGGAGAAATTTGAACCGGTCCCGCTGCCGAACTTGAAAAGTTTGGCTTCATTTTTAGCCAGCTCAAATATGCTCATCAGATCGTCATCGACCGATTGTATAAAACATGCAGAAGCCTGAGGATGGGAATACGAATCCGGCGCAATATCAGCGCTTCCTTTCTGGCTATTCCAGTAATAGTTGCCGCCGCCGCCTTTGATTCCATACTGATGATGCAGGCCGCAGTTAAACCAGACCGGCGAATTGAATGCCCCATATTGATTGAGCAGGATGAATGAAAGTTCCGCCTCAAAATTATCGGCATCGTCTTTGGACGTGAAATAGGATCCAAGGTCTTCGCCGGCGGCGCGTATAGTATTAGCGATCCTATAAACAACCTGTTTTACTGATGTTTCATGGCCGACTCCCGGAATGCCGCGCTTTCTAAAGTATTTTGAGACAACGATATCGGTTGCAAGCTGAGACCAGTTTTCGGGAACTTCCACATTATCCATTTTAAAAACAACGCTTCCGTCAGGATTTGTTATAACGGACGTGCGTTTTGTATATTTGACTTCATCAAGCGGCTTTGAAAAGGGGTGTGTAAATTTCCGTTCAAAGGTCAGCCCATTTTGAACGGCATGGATTTCTCCCTTGGGTTTTGCTTTGACATTCGTTTTGTGTTTTGCTTGGGGGGCTCGGATTGGCATTTAATGCTCCTAAATTGGTGTCAAAAAAACGTCACCGTCATGTGTTTGACAGTGACGTCTCCACAACATATTGTTGTATACTTTCTTGATAACACCATATATTGTGGTGTCAATCTCAAAATAAGTTTAAAAAGAAGTTTTTTTCTGTAAAGTTTGTTTTTTACTTTAATATGTATAAATATGCGAAAAAATTGTCTGGACAGAAATCAATTCATCGGGATATTTAAAATTCATAGGTAGCTGAAAAATTTAATTTTTATTGGAGAGCGGCGGGGTTTTATTATGAATAATTATGCAACAAAAGAATATTGTTCCCTGATGGTTGTTAATGTCGGCGAACTTGCGTTGAAATTAAAAAATCGCGGCTGGTTTGAGGATAAACTGATAAATAATATCCGCGCAAATGTGCAAGAATTCAATGTTGCATCGATTGAACGGCTGTACGGCCGCATAGTGCTTAGATTCAGAGAACCGCATTCTGTAGAAAGCCTGAAAAATAAGCTTTGCAGGATTTTTGGAGTTGCAAGCATTGCGCCGGCTGTGGTTGCGGGAACTGCGCTGGCAAATATAGAAGAAACAGTCATTTCCTGTCTTGAGGGGCGGCCGGTTCAGACTTTTGCGATTCGTGCAAAGCGGATTGAAAAAACTCTTCCTTACAGGTCGCAGGAGGTGAACGAAAGAATAGGGCGCGCGGTTCTCTCTAAATTTAAAGATGCAAAAGTTGATCTGGACAATCCTCAACTGACGATTGGCATAGATATACTATCTGATGCCTGCTATATTTATCTCGATAAATTCAAAGGGGCGGGCGGTTTGCCTATAGGAACCGGCGGAAAGGTATTAAGCCTTATTTCCGGCGGAATCGATTCCCCCGTTGCCTCGTGGCGCATGATGAGGCGCGGCTGCTTGGTCAGCTTTATTCATTTTCACAGCATGCCGTTTACGGATTCGGCCTCGATTGAGAAAGTTAACGAAATCTGCAAAATTTTATCGGAATGGCAGGGCTCTAAAGCCAGGCTTATAATGATACCTTTTGGAAATATTCAGAAAAAAATTGTTACGGCTGCCAATGAAAAATATAGAATCATCCTTTATCGCCGCTTTATGATGCGTATTGCCGAAGCTCTTGCGCATAAACTTGAAGCGGAAGCGTTAATTACCGGTGAGGCGCTGGGGCAGGTTGCCAGCCAAACTCTTTCCAATATCGCAACTGTGGGATCTTCTGTTTCGATTCCCATCTTAAGGCCCTTAATCGGAATGGACAAACAGGAAATAGTAGATTTAGCGAAAATTGTAGGGACTTATGAACTGTCGATTGAGCCTCATCAGGATTGCTGCCAATTTTTGGAACCGAGGCATCCGGTTACGTATACGACGCTGCATGAGCTTGCCGAGGCCGAGGCGTCGCAAAACTTTAAAAAAGAAACAACCGAACGGCCGGACAGGGTTCTTGGCGACGAATGGGCCGATTGGAGCGGGGAATTTGGTAAAGATGTCGATTCCGGCGCCGGACTATTTTTATTATTTTCTTTTGTAGTTGTTTTATTAATCGATCTGGCTCTTTTCGGGTTTTATTATCTTGCTCTTCCGCGCCTTGCCGAATTTCATCATCTTTTGCCTTCCGCCGTTGTTTCACTTATTTTGGTCTGGGTGGGATTGAGCGGAATTCTTGTTTTACAGCTTTTGTTGACTGTTTTGAGCGGACGCAACCTCTTTTTCTTTCAAAAAGGGGCGTTTATCTTATTTGATCTGGTTTTTACGCGGGTTTTCAAACTTGCAAAACTTATCGGAATTACGCGCGATAAAATGGGGCATTCGTTTGTGCTGGTTTCAAATGCGGTTGTTCGGGCCGTATCCAGAAAAATGGCTAATAAAAAGCTGATGATTCTGCTGCCGCGCTGTCTTACAAAGGAGACGCTGCAGGAAGTTTATAAGCTGAAAGAGCATTATCCCGTCGAAATATTTACCGTCTCCGGCGGCGAGCTGGCGCGCAAAAGGGTTAAAGAAGTAATGCCATCGGCTATAATAGGCATTGCGTGCGAACGCGATTTGGTCAGCGGAATTCGCGATGTGGGAAATAAGATTCCGGTTATCGGACTGCCGAATACGCGTCCGAACGGCCCATGCAAGGATACGCTTATTGATGTGGAAGAGTTAAAAAAAGCAGTGGAATTTTATTTGGGAGGGGACTGATGAAAAATGCCCTTTGTCATCGCGAGGAGGCCGCAGGCCGACGTGGCGATCCAGTGCAATCAATTGGTTACACGGGATTGCTTCGTCGCTTTACTCCTCGCAATGACAAAAATCGGCATTTTTCACTACTCCCATAGTAGATATGACTAATCTGCACCGAATTTTTTATGGTTTATTTCTTGCTTCCTGCTTCCTGCTTCTTTCCGCCTGCTCTCTCCGCAAACCTGCAACAGCGATTACGGCAGATACTCTAACCCGCGGCATGGCGGCGGTTGAGACCGAAGAGGATGTTTTTGTTGCAGAAGAAAGCGCGCTGTCGCTCATTAAAATTCTCGACGTTTTGCATTATGGCGATCCTAAAAATGAAAAATTCCTTGGGCTTCTCGCAAAGGCCTATGGAAATTATGCATTCGGATTTGCGGAGCTTGAGGGGATGAAAAATTGTCATCCCAGCGAAAGCGGGGATCCAGTTAATTCGCTGGATTCCTGCTTTCGCAGGAATGACATATCTAACACTTGGCAAACCCGCGCTAAAAATTTCTATGCCAAGGGCCGTGATTTTGGAATTTCGGCGCTTTCAAGCGGGAAGAAATCGATAGCCGATTTGCCGCTTCCGGAATTCGAAAAACACATCAAAAAATTCGGTAAAAAAGACGTTCCCAATCTCTTTTGGACGGCATTTAACTGGGGATCTTTCATCAATATGAGCCGAGAAGACATTATTGCCGCGGCGGATCTTCCGCGCGTTCAATTGATTGTCGACCGCGTCATTGACCTTCAGCCGGATTTTCAATGCGGAATTGCATATGCTTTTAAAGGTGCGCTTCTTGCCGGGAATCCTTTTTTGACCGGTTCAAAACCGGAAACCGCAAAACCATATTTTGAAACAGCTTCCGCTTTCTGCAACGGCGGATATTTAATGACAAAAGTTATGTATGCCGAATGGTTCGCGTGCGCGACAGGCGATAATAAATTATTTCATGATATTTTGAGCGATGTTATCGGCGCGGATGCTTCCATATTGCCGGAACACAGGCTTGCCAATGAACTTGCAAAAGAACGGGCGGCGGTGCTGCTAAAAAAATAATAAATTTAAGGCGCAACTTCTTCTGAAATCATCCGATAATCCATTCTATGGCCGATGTTTCGCAAAATTTTCTAAAACATTATTATATTTCCGTTTCTCCGGAGAACGTGGCGCAGTTTCAGGAGAATGTGGCTGCGTGGCTGAAACCTTATGCGTGTGAAGATGAGAGAGAAGAAGGCGGATGCGTAATGGAGTGGGAAATTCGCAAAGCTCTGGCCGGCATCTTGAAGGATGGCAAGGTTGACCGGATAGAAGCACCGTTATTATTTGATATCGCCGACGCATTGGATGGCCTGAATACCAACGATCAAATTCTTGATGCCGGCGAGGCAGACACTATTCTGTATTCGCCGCAAATTGCCGATCCGGATGATGTATTAAAATTATTTCAGCCTGACACGGCAAGGCGGGATGCAGTGATAGGCAGTTTGGAAGAGGCAAAAAGGCTTCTTACAAATACAATTTCATCTGTTGAAAGAGTGCGGCATCGTCTTCTCGAAGATGAAACTTCCTATCTTAATTTTGTAAGCGCTCAGAATCTCCTTGGGCTGTCCGCATGGTTTTCTCTGGATGAGGCATTGATATCTCCGCTTGAGTTTACCGGCGCTCAATTTAAATTTGCGCCGTTTTCAGCGATAGAATTCACCGGCGTCAGAAGAGTGCTTCAACAGCTTTATGCCATAAGGGCAGGGCTTCTCATCTTTTTGGAATATTATAAATCGGGCATTATTTATGATCGCGGCCAGTTCGTGAATGCGTTTTTAAACAGTCCGTTTGAAATATACGCCCAAACCGGGCATTTTTTAAGCGGCGAGATATCAACCGACATAGAAGGCAGGGCTCCGCAATATCATCTGGATTTTGCCGCAGGAATGGTCAGAATGGCCGTGGACGCAAAAGCCACTAAATTGGCCGAGCACATGCGGACGGTATTTGTAAAAACGGATAATGAATATGAACAGGATTATATCGACAAGCCGCTTCCTTCCCTTGCCTTTCGTCTTATTGACGGTCCGATGATTTCCGTTTGCAATTATGTCGTCTCGTTAGATGATTTTATCGGCCTGGCTCTTGGCGGTGTTTTTGGAAAGGTTTTGGCTGCTGTTCATAAGCTTTACAAAGCGGTTAAAAAAATAGAGAAAATGATAGGCCATGCAAAATATATTCTCCCGGGGGCAGCTCCTTTTAAAACAAAACCGGAAGAAACCGTATTGGGCTGGAGGGGGTTGAAATTCATGGGGAATCTCGCCTATGAATATTTTAAGGGAGGCTTGTTTATTTACGGCGGCCATTTGATCGATGAAAAAGACGGGGCAAAATGGGGGGCAAGGATTTATATCTTCGGCCTTGGTTCAAAGGTGTCTTTTGATTCCGGATATAAAACCGAAGCCGTAAAAGGAATTTTGAGCGGAGATAAAAATT
>JACPAJ010000137.1 GCA_016180865.1 Deltaproteobacteria bacterium | reverse complement strand
CCCTTTCTTAAGCGCCCAACTCTTATCATAAGTGTCCGACACTTACGCTCTTCTTATCTATCTTATCGGATATATTATGAATTAGTTGCTAGGTTTTTTTAGGAAATCAACTTGCGGTTTTTGGCGGGTTTGATATGCGTTAAATCATATGAAAAAACAATCAAAGGCTACTGTTAAAACGCTGGTCAAAAACTTAAAAAAGAATGATTCGATTGAACATTACAATGCCGTCCTGCTGGAAGATATCAAATCCAAGATGGAATTTGTCATTGAAGACATGGAAGGAGCTAAAAGTTCTCTTAAGGAAGATATGAACCGCCTTGAAGAAAGGTTTACTCAAGAAATAGAACTTTTGAAAGGCGTCTTACATAAACATTCCGACGATCTTGACTGGAGTTCAAAAATTCGCGAGATGTACGGCAACAACATCAAAGAAAATAATTTGCAGATTGTTGCAAACAATCAGAAGATAGAATCGCTGAAGTTAGAACTGCAACAGGTGGAAACGCGCATTTTGGATAAAATCGGCGAGCGCTTTGACGATCACAAAGACCGCGTCGCCATCCTTGAAAAAAATCAAATCGTTCATCCATAGGTAACATCCGGCAGGGCTGCTAACTTTTTTTAATTGTGGATTCGTCCGCATTAATGGTGAAACGAGCTATTCTAGCACTAAACTTTTTAGAGATTTCAGATGGCATTTTTAAAAGCATATCCTTGGCTATGTTAAAGTGACTATGCGATGCCTTATAATCATGTTTATCATAATAAATTTCGCCTAATACAACCTCTGCCCGCATGAGATGATAGCCCGCTGCCCCAGCTTTCTTGGCGGCTTCTATAAACATTATTGCCCTATCATTATCCTTTTGAACCTTATAACAATCCGCAATAGTAACCCAAAGTTGCAAGACGCTTTCCGTTATTTTTCCCATGCCCGCGCCCAAGGCCGCGCATTTATTGCCTTCACATATTGCAAGATCTGTTTTATCGGAATCATGATAGCCCTCGGCTAAATCATGATAGACATTAGCCAGTACGTGATGCGCTTCAAACAACCACTTGCCCTGTTTGGCGATTTTAGCCAGTCTTAAGGCGCTCAATGCAAATTTTTCCGCTGCTTTATAGTCTTCCAATAATTGATATGTATTTGCCAGCGCAATCGCCGTTGCAATCTCGCCAAAAAACTTTTTTTCTTTCTTATCCCGCTGGAATTTTAACTCTAAGTCTTGTGCCGCCTCTGCATACTTCCCAAGTGAAATGCTGATAAAACCTGCCTCGTTATTTAATATTCTGTTTCTATTTTCTTCGGGTACAGTTGCCTCCAGCTTTCGCGTCTCTTCGTATTTATGTTTTGCTTCCTTTAGCAGTTCAATGTCGCCGCCTTCGTAGAAAAATTTTTCATATAGGACCCTTGCTCGGCAATTTTTTATCGCAATCTCATTTATTATATCCCCCGATTTTACCAATTTTAACGCCTCACCTGCCAGCTGCTCTGCTTTTACGAAATTATGTGCTTGAGTTATGGCGGGAATCACTCTTCGATATAATTGCACTTTCCACACTCTCATGCCAGGGAAGAAAATTTTTTCAATTTCTGCTAGTGCAATGTCAAATATGCTTTCCGCCTCCATATAGTTCCCAGTGTTTGTATGATATTCAATCAAAAGCACCTGAACAAGCTCTGCAAGTTTTGGCGTTATTTCCTTGTCAATTTTATTTAGGGAGTCTTTTAACAGCTCCACCGCAAGTTTTAGGTTCCCAATTTCGCGCACGCTCTTTTGCGCCAGCTTGATAAGCGCCTTTGCCCCGGCCCGCTTATCGCTCCCATATCCCCTATGCAGCAATATTCCATCCTTGTCAGCTTTCAAATAGCCGGCAATTGTGTCATGAATGGCTTCTTTATCCGTTTGCTGCATCTGTTCATAAATAACAGCCTGCATATATGGATGGGCAAGAACGATCGTTCTCGAATCTTTTGGGGGGCTATCGACTGATAATACATATCTAATCGCGCTTTTATCAATTAAGTTGCAGATGGCTTGTTTTATCGCCGGTGAATAAAAGAAACCGATAACATCATCTTCTGTCACAGGCTTTGCCACATGCCTATGGTCCCAAACCGAAATAAAATTAATAACTTCCCGCTCAAGAGGCTCAAGCTTTGCATATTGCTTTTGCAAACGCTCTTTTGTCGGCAGAGGCATCCGCTTAAGGCTCGTTATATTTACCGAGGGCTCGTCCATGTCGGGCTCAATCGCGCATGGAACGATCAAACTGCCATCGGGGCTGAATAACATTTTTTTCGCATCCTTCTCTTCCAAATGAACCGAAATGTCCGCCGGAAATCCGCTTGTTGTCCACATCAGATCCTTCAGCCACTTTTCAGAAATTTCCCTGTCTTTCAGCGCCGGCGTGGCTTTTAAATATTCAAGCAATTCCTGTTTGCTAAATGGTTTGATCTCCCAAAACAGAGCGCCGCCGTTTCGGGCTATTTTACTCCAGTCGAACCGCTCGTCATCTTTTTCATTTTCTTTCAATAGCTCCTGCCCGCTTTCAAAGGGCTCAGCAGCCATAACCAGCATAATGGGCTTAATATCCCCATATAGATCAAAATGCCTTTTCCGATCGGAAATCGCGTTAATGATGTTAAAAAGCGCGGTTCCGGATTTTCCGCCGGGATCGCCATTATGAATGTCATCCGCAAGGATTAAAACCGATCGCTTATTCTCCGAAAGCTCCTTCTGCAATTCGCTTTCCCAAGATTCCATTGAAAGTTCGTCTGCAGGAAATGAAATTGCGCTCACATAAAGGCTCTCCGGAGAAATAGCCGCCTCTTCTTTAAGTCTTTCCAAAAGATGCGTTTTCCCAAGGCCGTAATTACCCGTAATAATAAATATGGAGGAATCGCCGGATTGTCCCGCGTTTTGGGCGTTAGAAATGGCCGTCAATTTGGATTTTAGGGCTGCTTGCAAATCGGCTCTTCCGATATGCTTGTTTCCAATCGGCCGCAAGTATGACTGTAAAACTCCCGTCCCAAAACTTTCGGAAGAGTTTGTTAATAAGGAATTAAGAACAGCCCGCGCATTGGGATAAAATCTCTCATCTGGATCCGTGGCTAAAAGGCGCAAGACTATGGAGTTTAAATATTCGGGAACGTCCCTCCTGAATTTTGTCAGCGGTTCCGGCGGGAGTTCGTCAGCCAGTTTTTTTGCAACATCCTTTAGGTTCCCGGCGCTCCAGCGATCACAAAAAGGAAAGGTTGTTGTCAGGCAATAATACATCAAAACCGCTGCGGAAAACAAATCAGACCGCGCGCTGATCTTCTCTTTCTGCCCGAGTACGACTTCCGGCGATATATATAAAGGCGTTCCGGCAACCTGGATTTCCTGCGGCGTCTCCGCCGCAAGGCCAAAATCAACGATTTTTACAACCGTTTTTTCGCCCTCCGTTTTAACTAAAACATTCTCGGCTTTAATATCGAGATGAAGAATTCCGCTCCTGTGGATGAAATCAAGCCCCTCGAACATCTGAATAAACAGGCCCACC
>JACPAJ010000136.1 GCA_016180865.1 Deltaproteobacteria bacterium | reverse complement strand
CAGCGGCTTGAGCCTGAGCATCTGCTGCTCGCACTCATCGATCAAGAGGAAGGCCTGGTCGGGCAGCTGCTTGAGAAGGTGGGTGTGGGGGCGTCGCGCCTGAGCAATGAGCTCGAGGCGTCGCTGGCGAAAGTGCCTGCGGTTAGCGGCGGCGACTCGCTGCACCTCTCCAATCGGCTGAATCGCTTGCTGCTCCAAGCTGAGGATGAGGCGAAACGGCTCACCGACGAATACATTTCCACCGAGCATTTGCTGCTGGCCAGTTTCAAGGATGACGAGCTTGGCGCGCTATCAAGAAATTTTAATCAGATGCTTTCGCACATAACCGCGCTTACGGCCACCAAGATTCAAACCGAGCAGGATCTCCTTTTTGCTCAGAGGGAGCTGAAGCTTAAAACAAAGCTAGCCGAGCAAAATAAAGTCATAGAAAAAAATAATCAGATGCTGGAAGCGATTGTCCGCGATTTATCCCTTCTTTATGAAATCGGCCAGGGCGTTAATTCAACTATCGAACTGGAAGAGCTCTATCGCGTGATTACGGACGTTTTTCAACAAAGACTGAAGCTGGATAAATTTGCAATTCTTATAAAGGATGAATCAAACAGCATTCTTCAGGTAAAGGCGGCTTACGGTTTTGATGATACCGACCACATCATGGACATGACTTTCAGAATCGGAGAGGGAGTAACCGGCGAAGTCGTCATAAAAGGCGAACCCGTATATATAAAAGATACGACTAAAGAAGAAAGGTTTTTGCATTATAAAGGCGAACGGGTCCTTGAAGGCTCATTTTTATCGGTGCCGCTTGTTTTCAAAAAGGACACGCTGGGCGTGATTAATTTTCACAGGCCCAACGTAGATTCTTTTTCGGAAGAAGAGATCAGGCTGCTGAAGCTCGTCGCAAACCAGGTTGCGCTTGCCATTGAAAATGCAAAATTATATACGGCGCGCGACCTTTCCATTAAAGACGAACTTACAGGCCTTTACAACCGCCGGCATTTTCAAACCGTTCTTCAAATCGAATGGAAAAGGGCGGTCCGTTTCCACAGAAGCCTTTCGCTTCTTATGATAGACGCCGATCATTTCAAAAAATACAACGACACTTTCGGGCATCTGCAGGGAGATAAGGTTTTGCGCGAGATGGCGAATCTTTTAAGGAAGAATGTCCGTGAAATCGATACGGTCGCAAGATTCGGAGGAGAAGAATTTATTATCCTTCTTCCCGATACGGACAAAAAAGGCTCAGTTGCCGTGGGCGAGAAATTAAGAAAAATCATCGAAGCGTACCGTTTTATCGATACAAGCGGCACGACAGTATCGCCTATAACGATAAGCGTCGGCATTGCATCGTACCCCGATGACGTAAGAGAGCTGGACGATCTTATCGATCATGCCGATATCGCCCTTTATGACGCAAAAGATGCCGGAAGAAATCGAGTCGTCTGCTATCCGCAGCTTACGCTTCCCACAAGCCTTGATGCCGCAAGAAATCTAAAAAGGCCTACGCTTGTATCTTAGACCTGTGATAGGGCCCTGAGTTGAAAGAGCAGAATGGGTACATTTTTCCGTCGGGCGCCGCATGATGAATGATGCAGCGTTTTACGCGTTCGATATCGTAATTATAAACATCCTGAAAATGCATCGCAGCCACAAATATGGTGTTATAGCTTTTCGTTTTTGTGGCATCAGGCTCGCGGCCGCGTTTTGTGTCGCGGTACCCGTCCACCACACCTAGAAGCCTTTGAAAAGTTAGGCCTGCAGGCGCCTTTGACGAATTAAAATATTTGCGGATAACTTTTAAAGCCCTTAACCCCTGCCAGTAGGCGGATGTTTTTGCAAAACCAAGGCGGCGCGCCTGTTTATTCCACCAGCTATTTTTGCGCTCGGATATTTTTTCCGCAAGAATTTGGATTTCTGCGAGAGCACTTTCCAGATTAAAAAATGATGTGAGAGGTTTTATCTCCTTTTTGTTCTTAGGCTCTACAAATAAATAACCGCCGGCTCCGCAATCGGGATGGCATGAAACCATAAATGATGATTTTCCCGTTACTGCTTCCGAGAGGCGTGAAAACGGCTCGGTTGCCGAAAGCGGAAACCAGTTTTCCAGCGGCATTAAGTTGTCTGTCTGAGCTGCAATATCTTTTGCAAGGTGTGTTATGGTATAGCGTTTGTTTAAACGGTCTTTTTCGGATATTCTTCCGGTAAAGCAGACAGGCTGAAAACTGACTCCTGTCACCACATCGGCATTTTCGCATGCAAATTTTACGATTTCGCCGACCTGATCGTCATTCACTCCTTTTATAATGGTTGGGACCAGAACTATTTTCAGACCGGTTTCGCGGCAGACTTCAACGGCCTTTAATTTTATTTCAAGAATATCTTCAGCTCTCATTGCCAGATGAACGTCTTTTGTCAGCCCGTCAAATTGCAGATATAATGTATGCAGGCCTGCTTCGGCGGCGGAGCGCGCAAAATCTATATCGGACATGTTTTTGCCGTTGTGGGCAATCTGGATTTGCGAAAAGCCGAGATCTTTAGCCTTGCGGACTATATCCAAAAAGCGCGGATGGCACGTCGGCTCACCGCCGGAAAACTGCACAACTTTTACGGGCACAGGTTTTCGATTGCGGAGTATTTTCATCATTTCGACAATCTGCTCATAGGACGGCTCAATAACGGCGCCGCAGTTGGCATTTGCATAGCAGACGGGACAAGTCATGTCGCACCGGCTTGTAAGATCGATATTAGCCATGCAGGTGTGAGAGTGGTGCATGTTGCATATTCCGCAGTCTTCGGGGCAGACCTTTGCGGTCGTGACAAGAGGATTTGAATAGCCTCTGCCGTCGCCATAGCGCGTGGTGAAAAGCCGCATATAAAAACCGGCGTCGGGGGATATCAGCTCTTTAAAAGTCCCGTGTTCAACGCACTTTTTTTCCATGTAAACATGAGAGCCTTCGATAAATTTGCGAGCTTTGATTACTTTGCGGCATTCGGGGCATAAACTTTGGGTCCAGTATGGCAGCGTCCACGGGACTTCCCTGATCGTTGCGCCCGTGTATGTGGTTTTGGGCTGGTATTTATTTAAAAAAGCCGGCCGGCCGTTTCCTTTTGTTATTTTATGAGCGGATTCCATTGCGGTCGGGAATTCAATCAAAAAAGGGTCAAATGGTCAAGGTTCAATAAAAAGATTGCCTTTGAAATTAATGAAGGTTATTGCTGAAAAGCTTATGAGCATATTTAAAACAGCGGTTTTTTTGGCTGTGATTTTGCCTTTCGCTGCTTCGGCAAAACATTTAAAGACTGAAGAACCCGAGAAAATCAGGGTTCTGGTGGCAACTTCTGTTTCGAAGCCGGAAGCATTGCAATTAACCGCCGATAAAAACGGAACGATAAACTTCCGCGGCAAAAAATATACCGGCGAGCTTCAGTTTTTCGATGATGGCCGCAAAACGCTTACGGCGGTAAATGTTCTGCCTCTGGAAGAATATCTTATCGGCCTTGTTGCAAGCGAAATGCCAAAAGACTGGCCTCTTGAAGCGCTTAAGGCACAGGCGGTGATTGCCAGAACATACGCTCTTTACCAAAAAAAGATTAGATCTTCCAAACAAAGCAGCTCTTTTTATGATGTCGAATCGGGCGTGCAGGATCAGGTTTATTTGGGGATTGCAAATCATGACAGCCGCGTGAAGGGAGCGGTTGAATCGACAAAGGGAGAAATTGTTTCTTATAAAGGACAAGTGTTTAAATCTTTTTTCAGCTCAACCTGCGGCGGAATGACGGAATCGGCTGTAAATGTCTGGGGAGAAAAAGGGCTTTTTGCGCTGATAAAAGATCCATATTGCGCAAGATCTCCGTATTCGGCATGGAAATACTCGCTTTCAAGGCGGGAACTGGCCGCCAGATTATCGACCGGCGGTTTTCAGGCGGAGACTATCAAAGGGATGACAGTTGAACATAGAAAAAATAATCCGCGCGTTGCAACTCTTGAAATAGATGCCGGAGGAAAAAAGTTTTTTATACAGGGGAGCGATTTTAGAAAAATCGTCGGCTTCAAAGATATAAAAAGCACGTGGTTTGATGTGAAAATAAACGGCGGCCAGATTGAATTTGAGGGAAAAGGCTACGGACATGGGGTCGGGCTTTGCCAGTGGGGGGCATATGGCATGGCGGATGCTGGAAAGTCGTATCACGAAATTTTGAAATATTATTATCCGGGGGTTAAAATTACCAATCCCCATCATTATGAAGTTATCGGATTTTGACTATGCATTTCCAGAAGAGTTGATTGCAACTCATCCGCTGCCGGAGCGCGATGCTTCGCGAATGATGGTTGTAAATCGCGGCGAACAATCGATTAAACATTCACGTATTAACGATTTTCCTCTCTTTATAAGGAAAGGCGATTGCATTGTTGTTAATGATACGCATGTGTTTCCTGCAAGGCTTGTGGGAAAAAAAGAGAGCGGGGGAAGAATCGAGATATTGCTGCTGGGAGGAAAAT
>JACPAJ010000110.1 GCA_016180865.1 Deltaproteobacteria bacterium | reverse complement strand
AAAAAACATCCCTTGCTCTCCTGCTTTTGCCGTTGAATCGAAGAGAAGGCTTGTATAATCAGGCAAAAACGGATTATCATAAGTTGTTCCAACGGCATGCGTATCGATTTTTCTATAGACTCCGGTGACCCCGTCGGAAGGCGCGGTCAAAATATTCCCGGCTTCGTCTTTGATTGTCTCTTCATCAAATGGATCCAAAATCAAGGCGCTGGGCATGATAAATCTATCTTCTTCCTTCGCCTTTCCGTCGGCAATCTGGATATCCATCTCTTCTTTTGAAGCAACCGCCGAATTTCCGGGAAACTGCGGATTCATAATAGCGGCCATGGTTTGCGTAACGCGAAACACAAGCCGGCCTTTTAAGGGATTAATAACAGCCAAAAGATTTATTTTTATATTCGACTGTTTTATCGAGCCGTCCGAATTCCTAACAGGCTCCCCTTCCGATGTAATTTCCGTAGCCTGTATGGCTAATAAGCCGATGTACTGGCGTTTTTTGTCACCATCCATATGGAAATTCACGCATCCAAGCAGAGGCATCGTATCCGCGGTATAAGCGCCCGGTTTTAAATCAAAGCCGTCTGGCAGCAGACTTATCGGATTCAAATCGGAAATAGCGCTGACCTGCCCCCCTTTTTCATCGAACACGGGAATCACGCACCGGTTGTCTTTGGGCTTAGCTTCGATTTTTTCTTTTGCGTCGAGCCATTCGAAAGGCGAACCGCTTTCAATTTCCACACCCGTTATTCTTAGCGGGCTTGTGGCTGAATCCGAAAGCTTGATAAATATCGGAACTGCCAAATCGGATGTCGATGTTGTGAGGCCCCTGAAAGAAAACTGGCTGCCGTCTTTCAGCTCTTTGGTTCCGGTCGCGCTTTTAAAGAAGACCTGCATATCGGGAATTTCTTTGACTGTCGTGGCACCGCTAAGTTCAATCGACTGGCTTCCGCCGTCCGTAACAATATGCAAAATTGCCTTGTCTTTTACAGGGTGCCCCACATTAGCTTCTGTTCCATCGAGGCCCAGAATATCGCTCGGTTCATATATAATTGTAATTTTTATAGCCGTCTTAGATGTGCTGTATGGCGCAAGCGTTATGGGAAGCTCGGAATCCACGCTTACTTTAAACTGGCCCTTCGATTTAGCCCCGTCCAAATCCTGAATTTCGATTGAACTGATTGTCAGCGGTTTAATGCCGTCGTTTTTTACCTCTAAAACCTGTTTCTGGGATAAAGTATTATCTCCAAAAAGGCCGATTGCCAAATCGTCCTTTGCCGACGGATTAATATTTTTGCAGGCGTTGTCGACTTCGCCGATGGGTTTTCCGTTTTTATCCACCGGCAGCAGCTGACACACATTATTTAACACATCCACGCACTGAACGCACTGAGTCGGCTGCTCCAAACCATTGCAGCTAACTTTTTTGCACATGAAAAATTCTCTGCGTCCTGTCGTGGAAACCATTACATTGCCGACGTTTAATATATCCTCTGCTGCTACGCCTCCTCCCGATTCATCTGCTATAGTCAAAGCCGGCTTTCCTGACGGAGAAGTCGCGCTGCCGATAAGCTGATATACGTCCGGCCCTATCACCAGCATTTCATTCACATCCCCCGATTTTTTAACATTTTCGCTTGTGGGCCTGAATGTTACTTTAATGATAAGAGGTGTTTTCGGCGGCAAAGCCTGTTTGAGGAGGCTCCCCTCGGCAGCTTCAATAATAAAAGGCCCGGCAATTGGCGGAATATCTATTTCAAGCGGTGAAGTCGTTGCATTTACGATTTTAAATTTGGCTGCCGCCTCAAACTGCGGGCCGACATTTTCGGGCCCTTGCGCGGTGTAGGCCTCGCCTACTTCCATTCTGTTTGCGCCGGGAAGCACCGCTTCGGTCTGCTCGCCTTTGTCATCAACGACAAGTTTTACAACATATGTTGCAAGAGGTTTTGCTTCCGTTCCCTTGCACTCGCTGAAAGGCGGATTGATTGTTCCGTCAAATGACGCAAAAAGAGACGCGCCAAAAAGCTTTTCATCGGCAGCGGGAAACAGATGCCCTAAAATTGTGCCTGTTATAATTTTTACATGAGAATTCGCGCCCAAAGGCTCGCCGCTTGCAGGGTCTATTCCGTCAAGATCTTCAATTTTCCCGGTTGTTAATAATAAATCCGGAATTTCACCGACCATGCCGAGAGCGTTAATATAAAATGAAAACCCTTCAATCGTGATGTTTCCATCGGCATCGACTTTCCCCTTTCCCAAGTTTTTGCTGCCGTCGCCGGTCCCCTTGGCGTTGATTGTAATCGGAGCGGGAAGCCCGTGGCCTTCAAAAGGAATGTCCGGAAATGTATTCCCGCGCAAAATAAGATTCGCGCCGTTGACTTCGATTGGAATGGGGCCGACTTCCGTGCAGAGAGGCTCTTTTTCGTCGGTCCCGACCGAAACATTATCGCCGTGCAGAATCACGCAAAGAGTAGATGATAAACTTACAGTGCAGCTTCCGGACGGAATCTTATCTTTATTGTCAGACTCATCAACTTTTGGGGTTTTGCCGTCTTTCGTCTCTGCAGATGGAAAATACTGGGGCATATAATCAGGCCCGGCGCAGCCATGCAAAAACGCAAAAACCCAAGCAATTACAATGAGTTTTGCTGCTTTATTGGCGTTCTTATCCATAAAGTAAAAGTTTCTCATCTGTTACACACATTCCCCTACTTAATAGTTATCGGCGCTTTTCGATTTATGTTGCGCACTTTTTTTAATTTTCCAATACGCGGCGCGCATATGCAGTGCGTAAAAAAACTGGCATGCAGGAGGGATGTTAGATGAGAAAATCCAAGCCAGCGCTAGCGGCTAAAATCAGCGAGCTGGAGAGTATAATCTATGCGTGAGCAATTTGATTTTTTTCAAGGATGATAATGCGGCCTTCGTGATCGTCTTGGCGTTCGCCGATTTTGTCGATCTTGCCCGACAAGCGTTGTTCTACTTGTTGAATATCTTCCTTAAGTTCTATGCGAACGCCGTCAATCTTCGCGTCAAGCCGTTTTTCGACTCCATCGATTTTAACGTCGAGATTTTTAATCATCTTAGTATGTTCAGTAACGGCATGCTGGGTGAGATCTATTTTATTATCCAGTCGTTCTATTTCTTTTCGCAGGACGTTTTCTGTGCCTTTCACTGTAGTTGTTACCATTTCTTTAACGTTATGAAAGAGGGCTTCCAATTTGCCCGATAATACAGCTACCGTAATAGGCTCTTTTTGAGGATTTATCGGCGGCGGGAGAATGTTCTTTTTCTTTGCCATACGCTTAAAACAGCTAACAAAGATCGTCCCATATGGCAAGCGCATTTTTCCTAAAAAAACCTAGCAACTAATTCATAATATATCCGATAAGATAGATAAGAAGAGCGTAAGTGTCGGACACTTATGATAAGAGTTGGGCCCTTAAGAAATCTGACCTCCTGACACTTTTTTAATATGCAAGTAGCTGATATAAAAGGACCTCCAAGGGATTGCGTGGGGCAATCTTTATCCAAGGAGGTCCAAAATGATGTGCCTAGAAGATAAAAGCATTTGTCGTTGGTTGCAAGTATTATTTAAAGGTGTAGATAACGCATCATTGAATAAGATGATGACAAGCAGCAGGCGGGTGTGATGGCTTGAAGCTATATCGCGAAGCGGCGAAGAAGATCACACCGCGAGGCCTTCGGTCGCACTGCATGGTTTTTTCCAAGCGGAAGAGATCGATTAACTAAAACATTTGTCTTTCTTTAAATAAGTCCGTATAATGCACAAAAATCAAAGATGAACAAAGCTTCTGCACATAATATCGGCGATATCATCAATAACCGCTACAGGCTTGTTGAATCTATCGGCCAGGGGGCTACAGGAGAAGTGTTTGTCGGAATTGATCAGTCTCAGGGGGAAAAGAGAGTTGCCGTTAAATACCTCAAATGGCTCTTAGGCAAGCCCCTTGCATTAGAACAATTCAAGACGGAATTTCTGACTCTTACCCATCTTTCCCATCCTCACATCGCCAAAGTCTACGATTTCGAACAGGATCAGATCACAAAACGGTTCTTCTTTACGTCCGAGCTTATTGACGGGCGCGATTTTATTACCGCAACCCATGGATTGGCTTATGAGCGGATTGAGGAGCTATTTGTGCAGGTTCTGCGGGCTCTCGAATATCTGCATGGAAACGGAATTTTTCATTTTGACATCAAATCGGCGAATATTCTTGTCGGAGAAACCGTAAAGCTCATAGATTTCGGGCTTTCAACAATCCGTTTTCAGGGCAAGCTCGTAGGAACGCCGAGCTACATGGCTCCGGAAATGGTAAGACGCGAAAATCCGGATGGAAGAGCCGACCTCTATTCCCTCGGAGTAATAGCCTATTCGGTTTTTGCAGGAATAAACCCTTTCAGAACTCAGAATGTTGATGAAACGCTTGAAAATCAGCTTAAAATCATCCCTCCTCCCCCGTCAAAACACAATCCCTCGATCCCTCCATATATGGACGATATTATTTTAAAGCTGCTGGAAAAGCGCCCGCAGGACCGGTATCAAACAGCCGGGCAGGCAATCCGCGATTTAAGCCTCCGCTCTCCAAAAAGATATTTTGTCGAAACTGAAGAGACAAGAGACAGTTATATTCCGTGGGAATCGCAATTTATCGGAAGAAAGAAAGAGATTTCGACAATAAAAAAGTTTTTTAAAGAACAAAAAGCTGCCGTAATAATCGTGCGCGGAAAAGAAGGTTCGGGAAAATCCCGTTTCCTAAACGAACTAAAGTACCTGGCCCAAATATCCGAATGGACAACTGCATCACTTGCCGATTCGACGAATTTTGAAGAATGGGGCAGAATCTCATCTGCATTGCACAAGCAGCCGTTTTTCGCATGCATCGATGACTACCATATACTCAGCAGCGAACTTTGGGGAAATAAAATCGAATCTATTTGCAAAACCTTAATCGCAGGCAACAAGCCTGTTATTCTTGCCATTGCAACAGACGGCAATATTCCGCCTTTTATTTCTAAAGCCAAAAATATAACAGAAATTGATCTCTTGAGTTTTTCGCTGGACGAGATCAAAGAATACCTGAAAACGCTGACCGGACTTGAATCTCCGCCGAATCATCTGGTTCAACTAATCCACTCAAATACGCTTGGGAACCCTTTTCTTGTCACTGAATTGATAAAAGCGTTGGTTACGGACGGCCTTCTTATCGATACTCAGGGAAGATGGAAAAAAAGCACATTTGAAGATATAAAAATAGATCTAAATAAGCTCCAAATGCCTTCAAATTTGAAGGACCGGCTGCTGACAGAATTTATTCCGCTTCCGGAAGAAGCAAAAAGAGCGGCCGAAATGCTTTCTGTTTTTGACAAGCCTGTAAATATTCAGGATGCGGAAACGTGCATGGGCAAATCGCAGACCAAAAGAATTCTATCGGCGCTTTTAAAGCTTGGCCTTATTAAATTAAATGCGAGAGATGGAACATATTATTTTTCGAACCGCCTCATGGCCAAAGCAATATACAAGCAAATGCCGGAAAAAAATAAATCTGAATGGCATGATAAAATCGCAAAACTTGAGAAAAAAGGAAGTTCTGCGGAGCTTTACCACACAGGCCACGGAAGCAATGCGACTGAAGCTAAAAATGCGCTCGCGAAACTCATAGATAAAGAAGCAGACTCGTATAAAAACCACGATGCCATTGCCAATGCCCAATACTATATCAAAAGATGGAACGAACCGCGGATGGTTCTCAATCTCGCAAGATTATATAATAGAATCGGCAAATTCGATCTTGCAATAAAAACCGTAGAAACTTTGCAAAAACTCGAGCCTGAATTCGAGATAACGGCGCTTGAAATCATCGGCATTGCATACCTGTGCCAGATGAACTTTAACGCTGCGCGCCAGTACTTTTTTGCGGCGTTGCAGTCTTTCACCGAGCCGCTTTCACCTCAAAAGCTTAGAATAGAAAATTTTCTGGCGGAAACGGCATATTTTGAGGGAAATATAGATAAAGCGATAGAAATCTATGAGCGTACGGCTGAAGCATCCTTAAAATTACCGCTAAAAGACCGGCTGCTCATAAAAAACAATAACCTTGGACAATCATATTTTCAAAAAGGAGATTACAAGCGCGCAACCGAATGTTTGGAGAAGGAGGTTGAGCTCTATCAAGACAGCGGGGATTCTCGTTTAATCGCCCGCGCCAGATATATGCTGGCGGAATCGTACAGAATGGAAAGAAAGTTCGGCGAGGCTCTTTCCAATTTCAATATTCTCGTCGAATATTCCAAATCGGTAAATGACCTGGAGCATCTGTTCCGCGCATACAACGGCCTTGGGAACTTGCACCTTGACAACAATAAGCTTGAAGATGCGGCTGCATGCTATGAACGGGCTCTTGACATTTCATCAAGATTCGGATTTGAAGAGGAATCGATACCGTGCCTCACAAACCTTGGAATCATCAATTCAAATATGGGAAATTTAAAAAAAGCAGATGAGTATCTCAGTTCTTCGCTTGCTTTTCTTGAAGGAGAAAAAACGAACTCATGGCTTGCGGAACAATATCACTGCAGAGTCCATCTGGAACTCGGCGAGCTAAGGAGGCTTCAGGGCCGCTTTGATGACGCAAAAAAGCACCTTGATGATGCTGAAAAACTGGCTTCCGCCACAAATGAGCTTAATTTCTGGATAAAACTGACGCAGGCAAAACTTGCAAAGGGAATAAACGATTCAAAAGGGTTTGAATCACTTATGGCAAAAGCAAAAGAGCTGGCAGATACTGAAAACAAGCGCAAATCGCTTAAAGAAACAATAGGCACCTAATGCCTGAAATGCCTTACTCCGGTAAAAATCATCGCTATATTATTTTCATCGCAGGCTTTAATCACCTCTTCATCTCTAATTGATCCGCCAGGCTGCACAATCGCTGTAACGCCGGAACTGCTTATGATATCTATGCTGTCGCGAAACGGAAAAAAAGCATCCGACGCCAGCGCTTTAACTTTCAAGTCCGCCCATTTCTCCTGCAATTTTGCCGCCGCGATTTTTACGGAATCGACCCTGCTTGTCTGGCCGCAGCCGATGCCTGCTATGTGACGGTCATTTGAAATTACTATCGCATTTGATTTGACGTGTTTAACAACCTTCCATGCAAAATCAAGCGCTTCCAATTCCGATTTATCGGGGCTCCTCTTTGTAACGACTTTGCACCGCAAAAGATCTTCGATACCATTATCCGCATCCTGAACCAGAATGCCGCCGCCTATTTTGCGGATGTGGTTCGTTACCGCTTCTCCATTTCCATCCTCCTTAAGCGGAATTTCAATCAACCTTAAATGCTTTTTGCCCTTTAAAATATCAAGCGCAGACTGTTCAAATTTGGGCGCGACGATAACCTCAAAAAAAGTATCCCCTATCGCTTTTGCGGTTTTTTCATCTACCGGCTTAGTAAGAGCGACTATGCCTCCGAACGCGCTTAATGGATCGCAGTCTCTTGCAAGAATGAAGGCTTCTGAAATGGATTTCTCCGAAACCGCAACTCCGCACGGATTTGCATGTTTAATAATCACAGCGGCCGCTTTTTCGGCGAATTCAGCTGCGAGCGAAATGGCCGCATCGGCATCCATTATATTATTGTATGATAGTCCTTTGCCATGCAGCTGATGGCCGTTTGCTATGCATGAAATGTCTCTTGGCAGATATGAGCAGCGGTAAAATGCAGCTTCCTGATGAGGATTTTCGCCATACCTCAAGTCGGAAATCTTTTCAAATGTCATCGCAAGAGTAGAAGCAAATCTTGTTTTGTTTTTATCGCTTATCGAATTAAGATAATTGCAGATCGCCGCATCGTATCTGGCTGTAAGCGCAAAAACCTTTTGCGCGCATTTGAAGCATGTTTCCCTGCTCAATGCTCCATTGTTATTTTGGAGCTCCAGCGCAATACAACCGTAGTCGGAATGATCGCAGATAACGGCCACATCCTGCCAGTTCTTTGCGGCAGCGCGGAGCATCGTCGGTCCGCCGATATCGATATTTTCGATCGCTTCTTCAAGCGAACAGTCTTTTTTGCCGACGGTCGCCTCAAAGGGATATAAATTGACAACAACCATATCGATCGGCTTAATCCCTTTTGAAGCCATTTCTTCCAGATGTTTTGTATTTCCCCTTATTCCGAGAATGCCGCCGTGAATTTTCGGATGAAGCGTTTTCAGGCGGCCATCCAGAATTTCCGGCGAGCCGGTATAGTCTGAAATATCCGTTACGGAAATGTTATTATCGCGCAAAACATGAGCTGTGCCGCCCGTCGATAAAATTTCAACTCCGAGAGAGATAAGTTTTTTTGCAAATTCCGCAATGCCGGTTTTATCGGAAAGACTTATTATCGCGCGGCTGATTTTAGGCATGAAAAAAACTCCGTTATCTCCTCAATGCGCTTCCGCCGACGCTCAAGAGGCTTTTCACATCTTCATCTACAAGCCTTAAGCCCGCGCCAAAGAACCAGTCGGTATCCTGCCGCCTGCTTATCATATCGTCCGCTCCGCCAATCAGATAAAAGTTCTGCGTGACATTCAAAGTGCTTGAAGCTTTTAGATGGGGCCTTTCGCCGTAGTTGGTCTGAAAATCAAACGCTGAAAATTGCACGCCGACCGGACCCTTATTATAATCAAGCCCCAAGCCGCCGCGCGATTCGATCACGCCGCCTCTGACCGTAACATCATAAAATTGTTTGGCGAGCTGCGCCGAAAACCTGAACTTATTTCTCTCAATCGTCGCTGTTTCGGTATTTACCGTCGTTGTTGTACCGCCGGTTGTAACCGTTGTATCGCGCGTAAGGCGCGTTGCCGACGGGGCCGGATCATCGACAAAATCGAATATAAAAGCCTTGTCCGGTTTCGGCCGGAGCGTGAGATTGACATAATGCTTAAAATCCGATGTCTGGCTTAAATATTCCGTGTGATATCCGATCTCCGTTTCGAGCTGCTTAAGGCCTCCCAGCGCATTGTTTAAATTATCAACCGCTTCATTTAGCTTATTTACGGTTTCATCGTCATTCACAAGCTTTCCGACCGTCCCCTTGCCTTCATCGACCTTTTTAGTGATAGACGCAATCCTTGCAAGGGACTCCTCGACATTCTCTCTGCTTTCCACAACTGTGCCTCGAAGCGCTGCCGTAAGCTCGGCCAGGTTATCGGATATTTTATCGAAATTTGCCTGGTTCTGCGCCAGCGTGGCAGTAAATTTTTCCAGATTATTTACAATGTTCCATACCGGAGATGTTTTGTCCGCTCCGACCATATCCCTCAAAGCGCTGGAAACGGCTTTTACGTCCCCGGCAATCGATGAAAACTGCGTCAGCAGCATATTTACATCGCCGCCCTGCCCCTCATAGCCAATTTCACTGCCGCCTTCTATCGCCTTACCCTCGCCGCTTCCGGGCAAAAGTTCAACCAGAGTCTCGCCCAAAAAACCTTTTGCCCTTAAAACAGCCTTGGTTCCCGGAGGAAGGCTTACATCGCCGTTTATAAGCAACGTAAGCTTGGCCCGTCTGGAATCAAAGAGTTCGACTTTTTTCACCTGGCCCACTTTTATGCCGGCAATTTCAACCGGCGTCTTTGTCTTAACGCCTATCGCATGGTCAATGATAACGCTGATTTCATATCCCCTGCCCGCAACAAACGAACGGCTGCCGATTTTAATTGTAATAAAGCCGATCACCAAAAGCGCGGCAAGCGCAAAAAGCCCTACTTTTGTCTCTGTGTTAAGCATATTTAAGTCCCGATAAATTTTGCCACGACCGGATTTTTAGACGCCCTGAAAATTTCAGGCGCTCCGGCCTCAATTATTTTGCCTTCGTGCATCATAGCAATCTGGTCTGCGATATCAAATGTCGATTTGATATCATGGCTTATAACGACGGAAGTTATTTTCAGTCTTTGTTGCATGGCAAGTATCAAATTGTCAACAGAATCAGTCATGATCGGGTCAAGTCCCGTAGTCGGCTCATCATATAATATTACTTCCGGCTCAAGAATGATGGCCCGCGCAAGGCCGACGCGCTTTTTCATGCCTCCGGAAAGCTCCGATGGCATTTTTTTATCGACATCATGAAGACCGACAAGATCAAGTTTTTCCATTACGCGCTCTCTGATCTTCTCAACTGTGAGATTCGAATGTTCAACGAGCGGAAAGGCAACATTTTCAAAAACAGTCAATGAATCAAAGAGAGCCGCTCCCTGAAAAAGCATGCCGAATTTTTTGCGCATTTCGACAAGCGCAGGCGAAGAAAGCGTTCCGAGATCCACACCTGCTATAAATACTTTTCCCCTATCCGGGCGCAGAAGCCCTATCATATGCTTTAAAAGCACGGACTTGCCGACTCCGCTGGTTCCGATAATAACGGTAATTTCCCCCTTGCGGATTTGAAGATTAATTCCGTTTAAAACTTTCTGCCCCGCAAAATTTTTATGCACATCGACAAGCTTAATCATAAATAAATCTTACCTTTTTTTATACTGTCGGCCTGCTGAAATATTCAAGTATCCATGTTGTCAGAAAATAGTCCGTTATAAGCACTACGACGGAAGAAGCAACAACAGCCCGCGTAGTTGATCGTCCCACGCCCTCTGCTCCGCCTTTAGCGGTAAATCCGCTGTAACAGCTGATGACAGAAATAAAAAAGCCGAAGAAAGCCGCTTTTATCAGGCCTCCGAAAAAATCACGGATATCAACATAGTAATAGAGCTTGTCCAAAAATGCCCCTTCGCTGATTTCCAGAAGCTTAATACCGACAAAATAAGCGCCGATAACGCCGATAAGATCGAAAATCGCAGTCAAAAGCGGAGTCATCAAAGTTGTAGCTATCATGCGCGGAACAACCAGATAATGTATGGGGCTCACAGCCATCGTGTCCAGCGCATCGATTTGTTCCGTGACCCGCATAGTGCCTAACTCAGCTGCCATTGCCGAGCATGCGCGGGCGGTCACCATAAGAGCCGTAAAAACCGGCCCAATCTCGCGCGTCAGGGAAAGGCCTATGGTCGCGCCGACAAGCGTTTCAGCGTTAAACATCGCAAAAGATTTTCCGGTCTGAAGGGCAAAAACTGCGCCGACAAAAACACCGGTAAGAATTATTATGGGAGTCGATTTCACGCCGATAAACTCCATCTGGCGCAATAAATTACCCATGCGATATGGCTTTCTGGGAAGCCATGCAAGCGACTCAAATAAAAACAGAGACCAGTGGCCTAAAGAATGGATTACCGAATTAATTCTCTTTCCAAGCGGCTCGGCAAAAATTTTTAAAAATCGCTCCATAATCTATATCCTATTCGCCGACATAAATTCTCGGCATCCTTTTTGAAACCCCGCAAAAGATTTCATACGGAATGGTGCCGGCAAGTTTTGCAATCTCTTCCACCGGAATTTTTTGCCCGTTCTGCGCCCCCATTAAAGCAACATCATCGCCGACATGCGATTCCGCAAGATCCGTAAGATCGAGCATAATCATATCCATTGTCACCCTCCCAACGACAGGAACTCTTTTACCTCTGACAAGACAGTAAGCTTTATTGGAAAGCGACCATGGATAGCCATCCGCGTAACCTATCGGCACAACGCCTATCCGCGATTGGCGCTTTGTTTCAAATGTGCAGCCGTAACTTATCTTTGTCCCGGCTGGAACCGATTTAATCATGACTATTTTGCTTTTTAACATCATTACAGGTTTTAACTGCTCAAGGCCGCATCCATAAAGCATTAACCCGGGCCGCACCCAGTGTTCGGAAGCTTTAGCCTCGGTCAAAAACGTTCCTTTAATAACGGCGGCGCTATTCGCGATGTGCCAGATAGGAATCGGGCCAAAGGCCTTTTCTATGTTAACGACGCATTCTCTAAAAAGTCCGAGTTGATAGCTAGTGTATGCGCTATCATCCGCATCTGCAAGATGAGTCATAACTCCATCAAGCCTTAAGGACCGGCAGGATTTAAACTTGTTTAATAAATGATTAAGTGATTGAGGCATTACGCCGAGGCGCGTCATGCCGGTATCGATTTTCAAATGAATTCCGATTTTTTTGCTGGCCGCATGAGCCGTCGCCTCCAAAAAATCGAGCACTTCTGCCGAATGAACAACCGGCGTCAAATCCGCTCCAATCATCATTCCTGCGGCGGCGCTTCCGACACCCATAAGGCCTCCAAGGACAACTACCGGCGTCGAAATCGCAGATTCGCGAAGTTCCAGCCCCTCTTCAACGGTTGCAACGCCGAGAGACGCCGCGCCGCACGCGGAAAGAACCCGCGAAACCGGAACCGCGCCATGGCCATAGGCATCGGCCTTGACCATGGCCATAATGCGCACGGCTGGCTTCAGCAGCTTTGAAACCTGCTTGAAATTGTGCCGCAGAGCGTCCAGATGTATTTCAGCGGCCGTCGGCCTAAAAAATCCCATATATTTTTGAATACGAACTTAAAAACATTTGAAGTTTTCGTATCAACTTGATAAGAGAATGTCAATGATTGCAATTACGTATATAGGCCAGGCAACAACTTTGATAGAAATAAATGGGCAAAACATTTTAACCGACCCCGTTTTTTCCAACAAAGTCCTCTTTGTGAAGCGGCATGAAGAGCTGAAATTCAATCCGGCGGATATTCCTGAACTTGCCGCTGTCGTGATAAGCCATGCTCATCATGACCACCTCGACATCAACAGTTTTAAATACATCAAAAGCACGGTTCCTGTTTTCGTACCGGCAGGCTTTGGAAAATTTTTAAGCAAATTCATCAGAAATCCGGTTATTGAAATGAATGAATGGGCTTCGCACAATCTTCCAGACGGCATGAAAATTATTGCCGCACCGGCCAAGCATGTGGGCTTCAGATGGTCCGGCCTTAGATTTAGAAAGTGCTGCAGCTATATATTGGCAAAAGAAAGTTCATCGGTTTATTTTGCCGGTGACACCGAATTCGGAGAACACTTTAAGGAAATCGGAAATCTTTGCAGCAACCCTAATCCGATAGATGTCGCCCTTCTGCCGATCGGCGGCTATTCTCCAAAATGGCTGAAAAGATACCACATGAATCCGATTGCGGCAATCGACGCCTTCATCTGCCTGCGGGCAAAGCATATGATTCCAATCCATTTTGGAACATTCAGGTTTTCGACCGAAAAGATGTCGGAACCTGTGGAATGGCTCAAGCGCCTTGCCGACGAACGGAATCTTTCCGATAGAGTCCATATTCTCAACTCAGGAGATAGGTGGGAGCTTTAGAATAAAATAATGAGGTGCTCATGATCTATATAACTTTTATAAATCCAATGACAAAGAAAGAAATATCAACCCAGGTTGTTCGCTGTCTTACGATTGGCCGCAGCTTTAACGCTGACGTCCAGATTAAAGGCGATTCATATGTTTCTAACCTGCACACTTTGATTGTTCCGCGCCGCGATGGCAGGCTTGAGGTAAGAGACATGGCAAGCCGTTACGGCACCTTTGTAATCCAACGCGGCGAAAAGAGGCGCTTGTTAACAGGCAAGATAGACACCGGCGAGGGCGCTGAAAAAGGCCGTGCGATTCTTGCCGACGGCGAAAGCTTTTTTGTCAGCAAGCATGAAATAAAAGTGCATTACGAAGAAGTCTTGGGCCAGCCAACCATTGGTCAAGATTATACCGAAGAAGAGGAAGAAAAGACAGACAAGATGGAGTTATAAGATATTTTTTTACGTGATCGTATCGTCATCGGGGCCGCTGATATTTTTCCGATCGGATGAAACTGTGCTTGCCTCTGTCTTGCCTACGTTTGCCACTTCAACTAAAACTGCGGTAATATTATCGCGACCGCCGCTATCGCGCGCAAGGGTAACGAGTTTTTCGCAGGCCGGTTCTATATCGAATTTGTCCGTATATTTTAAAATCGTCTTCTCATCCACCACATTATAAAGTCCGTCCGTGCAAAGAAGGAATTTCTCGCGCGGATAAACCGTTAGAACATATGAATCCGCCTCTGCTGACTCATCCGCTCCAATGGTGCGCGTGATAAGGTTTCGGCCCTTTGCCCTCTTAAAGCCTCTTCTTGTGATGTCGCCTGTTCGAAGACGCCTTGCCACAATAGAGTGGTCATGTGTAACGAGGTCAAGCTTTCCGTATGATATCCTATAACATCTTGAATCTCCGATATTGGCGATATAAGCCTTGTTACCCTTAAAGAAAATGGCAGCGAGGGTTGTCCCTGTTTTTGTAAGTTCCCTTTTTATCGCTTCCGCGCGCAGATTTACATTTGCGGACCATACTGCGTATCTCATGTGCGCTTCATCCGTTAAATTATCTGCTGTGCGCAGAATATTGGAATCGAAGCTAAATTCATCGACGCCATGTTTAAGGCTCATTATCTCTTCAACTTTGCGGGTTGCAAACCAGCTTGCAAATTCTCCCATATCGCCACCGCCCATGCCATCTGCGACCATATAGAGGCCGATATTTTCGTTCATCAAGAATGAGTCTTCATTATTGTTTCGCTTGCCGATGTCAGTCGCCGCGCAAGCGCGCAGGTTTAAGAATTCGCCCTTGCTTTCGACAATTTTAGGTTTCTTAGCTAATGGTTGCATAAATAGCTTTCTTACCTAATAAGACTGCAACCCCCTGTAACAGCCGCCACGCCAGTCGCGCCTTGCGAAAGTGTGCCGCCCTGCTGTGTTTTGAGATCATCATCGTTCTTGAGATCTTCTATTTCAACCTCTTCCTTTTCTTTAAGCGGGGCATTTGGATCAAAGTTAGCGTAATCGGTGTTACTGTCATCGCTCTCATTTGAGTCGACACTTGAAGCATCAACTTGGTTGTCGCTGCCTGCCCCGGATTCGATACCCGGGACATAGACTGTTGTCGTGCTGTCGGCGCCGTCCATGCCGGAGGTGGTTGGAGCCAAGATTGGTATCATAGGTGTATTTATAACATCTCCCAGTTCGCTAATCTTCACCGCCGGCAGGGGCATAAATTCGGCGGTCGAGCCGGCGGCAGTGGCATAGGCGAACGATACATAATTATCTTTCAGGACATCCGTTAGCCCATCGCAGTCGAAATAGCATGCGCCGATGGCGATTTCTTTTTTAGTGCCGTCCGCCGCGGTTAATTCGAGCGTATCGTCTTTTAGCTCGGCAACCGGGCAGGTGGTGTGATATTGGAGAGGATAAAACAATTTGAGGGTTACATTATCATCTGTTTCTTTCCAATACATCTCCACGCTTCCGCCACAGCTTGTCATTCCCGCGCAAGCGGGAATCTCGCTAGGACAGGTGAGGTCAAGCTTTCCAGCGATCCTGTCTATCTTATTTGCATCTGCATCGTTCACATGTTTGCCTAGCCAATCGGCGCTGATTATTCCCTCTCCTGTCATTCCCGCAAAAGCGGGAATCTCGTACGCAATCGGCGTAACAACATTCGTAAACGTACCCTTCGTAACTAGCGCACTCGCATCTTTGGCCACGTTTATGCCGGTGGCGAAGTCGCTGATGGCTGCGGATTCAATTGCTGCCGTACCGGTCACTTGAATCGCGGTGCCTATGCCTGCTTGCCCCGTCGCAGGCGGGGTGCCGGTGAGGATTACATGGTCGAGGGTGATGTTGGAGCCGGAGAGGGTAAGGAGGGGGCCGGTGAAACTCTGCTTTGCCGCAATCTGCAGACCGTCAATAACATATGGTTTAGTCGGGGTTGCTTCCAAGACAAGCGTTTGTGAAACTATCAGGGCTTTTGTTTGATTAAAACATATTGTAAATGTTTGGCCATCTGTTGCTACAAGATATGTAGCCAGATCCTGATTTAATTTTGTTTCTGAATAATATGCATTGGGATTCACTGTTTTTGAACAGATCGTAGCATATGATATTCCAGGCATGACTATTAATAATAGCGCCGTACAGAACATTATTAACTGTTTAGGATGTTTCATATAATACCCCCATCGTTTTTATAAGCAAACATCATGCCAAAACAAAACCTATTAATTTCAATATGTTGTATTTAAACTATGGGTGTTTTACAACCCTTTGCCGGATAAATTTATCAAAAATAGAAAAAAATGGCAACTATTTATCCCAACAATAACTTGCATTGGGCGCCCAGTACTTCACGCATTGAGCAAAATAAGGGCCTATCGGTGGAAGAGCATCGAAGATGGTGCTTGTTTTAGTGCCACCTAGTTCAGTTTTATAATAGCTGTATAAATCTACTGTATCCTGATATTTTATACCTCCGGGGTAAACGTATGCGGGAACGGGGTCAAGAGCTTGATCAAGTTCAACTTCTCTAAAATTTGGCGCACCGTTTGAATATGCAATCTTCCAACTTGTTCCGCACTGAACAGCGCGGTCGTCTTTGCCATCGCCATCATAGTCTGCAGGGACGGGCCTGCAAATAATGTCACCGTATCCAGAATCGGGAGTCGGTGACTTAAAAATTTCCCATGTTCCACAAAAAGAAACCTGCCATGTTCCGTCAACGTGCTTAAGACCAAAGCCCGTACAACCGACTTCCCCATCGTAAATTGCTGTAGTAAAAAAAACGTCATTACTTCCATAGATGGCCGGCAATTCAGTATCATTCAAAAAATAATCTGGTTCTTCACCAACAAAAAGTTTTCCTTCATTTGCTAATCCATCAGGAACTCGAATTAAAATATCAGATACAATATTTCCTTTGATCGAGGTCATGTTGTCAGTTGCCGGCAACCACGCCCACCCGGGCGCTTGCGCTAGCTGCTCGTCCGTTAGATATTTTACGTCTTTGTCGAATTGTCCTAACTTGCTTAAAAGAGGATTGGCAAGGTCAACTGTCGCGGTGCCGTCTTCATTTACATGGATTGTAATCCCGCCTTCTTCCGCTCCGCCTTTGTATCCGCCGTAATCTATCAGCCAGTGGCCGTCGGGAGTCTGCAATGCGGTGTCCAGCCAGTTGTCGCCGTCGTAATCTCCGGGGACGGGACGGCTGTATGCTTTCCACATTGGATCGGCGGAATAGTCTATAATTCTATCCCATTCTATCTGTTTTTCCTTGTCACCAGCCACCAGCCACTGACCACTGTATTTTATATACCATTTTCCGTTTATTGAATCATAAAGCGCTAAATCTGCCCAGCCGTCGGAGTTGTAATCGTGCACGACGGAGAAGAGCATTGTCCCATTACTGCCACCCT
>JACPAJ010000135.1 GCA_016180865.1 Deltaproteobacteria bacterium | reverse complement strand
AAAGTAGCCAGCGTAGGCGGCGGCGGAAACGAGAGCCAAGCCTAGGCCCAAAACCACGACGACTAAAATTAAAGTTTTTTTCTCCATATAATGAATTTCAAGCTAAATAATGTCCTCGACCTTTAATGATTAAGCTCTTAAGGCAAAACCTGGATGCTTTTGACATTGTCGAACTCGTATTTATTGTAGATGTTTTCGTTACTCTCGATCAGGGCGTGATTGCCCGGCTTTAAATCCTGCAAGGCGATCTTGGTGTACTTGGGCGCAAAAGAAGCCTGGCTGGGCGGGTTTTTGGGGTCAAAAGGAAACTCAACTTTCAAAATCTCCGAGTCGTCTCGGACGATGACGCTGATGTCTTTATCCTGGGTCGGGTGCTTGAGGACGATGAGTTTTTGCTGGGCGTCGATCTTAGAAATGACGGCCGCCAAACTAAAAACTTCGATGCGAGGCGAGGGCGGTTCAAAGACCTCAACTTCGCCTTGGCCGGAATTATCCGGTCCGATCAAGAAGAGGGTAATCCCTAAAAGAATGACTGAGGATAGTAAAACCAAACCAACGATCTTTGTTTTTTTAGAAAATGTCATGGTTTTTAAGTATTTTGACCTTTGTTTAGAATAACAAAATAAAAGAGAAACGAAAAGAACTCAGGGCAGAATTTGAATCCTCTTGACGTGATCTAATTCGAGCTTCTGATAGATGTTTTCGCTGCTCTCGATCAGGGCGTGACTGCCCGGCGCCAGATCTCCCAAAGCAATCTTGGTTAGCTTAGGACTAAAAGTCGTCCCTCCCGAAGGCGGGTTTTTCGGATCAAAGGGAAATTCCAGTTTGACGATTTCGGCGCCGTCATCGACCAGAACTTTAATTTCTTTGTCTTCGGTCGGATGCTGAACAAAGATCAATTTCTGTTCGAGATCGACGCGGGAAATGACCGAGGCCAGACTAAAAACTTCGATGGGAGGCGCTTCTTGAAAAATCTCCAGGTTTTCTGACGTCTTTTCGGTCTGGTTCGCCGAGAAGAAAAACACGCCGATCGCCAAAAGAACCAAGACGGTTAGGGCGATGAGATAGATTTTTTTCTTCGGTTCCATCTTACTTAGACCAGAAGACTCAAATAATAATTGACGATCCTCTCCCCAAAAAACAGAGCAAAGAAAGTGCCGCTGACCAAAAAGGGGGCAAAGGGCAACTCTGACTTGAGTTTTTTCTTTTTCAGAGCCAGGAGGCCTATTCCTATTATAGCACCAGAGAAGAAGGCAAAGAACAGGGCGGCGAGAACCTGGGGGAAAGCCAGCAAAAGCCCCATCAGTATCTTCTTAATTTGCACCGGCGTCATTGAAGAGCTTACCTCCGCAGCCGTAAGCGTTGCGTTATCCAAAACGGCGGATATTGTGTTAATCCAGTAGAGCACGTCGCCCGAAAGCCTTGCAATATACATATCGATCACCGGCTTGAATCCCTGCCCCAAAAATACCAACGCCATCACAAACAGATAAACTTTCCCTGCGCGTAAAATTATCTGCAAATACGGTTCTTCGCGCACGGAGGCTTCCAAACCATGAGCTGAATATTTTCCGTGAATAAATAACGAGATAACGGACAGCGCCAGTATTCCGCCAAAGACTTCAAAACCCAAAAGCTTGGCCAAGTACCAAAAATTAACGTCCGGCCAGCTTCTAAGTTTTGCAATGGCAATAGTTGACAGAGGTTCGCCGATGGGAGTAAGCACGGCTCCGAGGCCAATCGAAAAACAGGCGATAATTACAATATTGGTTTCGTGCTTTTTATCCAGCTGCAGCATGCTTATTATCTCAACCAGAATCAGCGCCGCTATTATTGCTGTTATTATGCTTGCAAGGCTCCCCAGTATAAAAACCAGAAGAAATATAAAGACAGGCAATGAAACCGCCTTCAAGGCCTTATTAATAAATGCGTCGAGCAGGTTCCGGGACCATTTAAAAACAAGCCCGAAAATCAAGACCGCAAGCGTAATCGGGATCGGCTCTTTAATTGCCTCCATGCCTAAATGCACGCTCATCTGCCTTGAAACAAGCGCCGCGGCCACACCCATGATAAATAAAAAGGCCTCTAAATTATGCTCGACTTTTTTAAAAAGAAAAGGGATAATTAATACCAGCAGCAATATGACGCAAAGCCCCGCAATAATCATAAAGTAATTTTAACGCCTCTTCAGCGTGTCAATATAATCCCATAATTCTTTTTTCAAATCTTCTCTTTTCATTCCGTAGTAAAAGTTTGCTTTTAAATATCCGATTTTATCTCCCGTGTCATGAATAACACCGTTTGATTCGTAAGCAACCATGCCCTCATTTTTTACAATTTTTATCAATGCATCGGTAAGCTGGACTTCACCGCCTTTTCCGGCCTTTGCATCTTTTAAATAATTGAATACCGTCGGAGGCAAAATATAGCGGCCGGCTATGAACAAATCGCTTTGGATATCTTCTGATTTCGGCTTTTCAATTAATCGAGAAACTTTTTTGGCTCCGGCGATATTAAATTTTATATTTTGGTCAACGTCGATAACGCCATACCGTGAAATCACCTCTTTTTCGGCATGACCGGCCAAAATAACCGGCTTGCCTGCTTCTTTCCAGACCTTGATCATTTGCGCTGTGCATGGCGGATCTGCCTCAACCAGCATGTCGGGAAGCAGAACAATAAACCATTCATTGCCCACAGCCTCTTTTGCGGTCAATATCGCATCTCCAAGCCCCAAAGGCTTATTCTGATAAATTGATCTTATATTAACTTTTTCATTCAAGTCATAAAGGTCGTTCAAGATATGATGCTTGCCGCGATCTTTTAATACTTTGTCATAAATGGTAGTTGAGCTGAAATGCTCCTGAATCAGGTCCTTTAGCGGGTTGGTGACTAAAATTATTTCGCTAATACCCGATGCTAGAGCCTCTTCAATCACATACTGCAGTGCGGGTTTATCGACTATTGGCAAAAGCTCTTTTGGAATGGCTTTTGTAGCCGGCAAAAACCGAGTGCCAAGCCCCGCAACCGGAATAACGGCTTTATTTATTCTTTTCATAAAGTATGACGGCAATTAGCAATTTATTCGCAAATAATCAAATGGTTTCATATTACAGAAATAAAGCCTTTACGTCCGTTTTAAATATTGTACAAATCAAAATGGCGCAAAAGATGGCGGGGATGAAAGGACTGAACTTAGGAATTTAATCGCAATTGTTAACTACCCATGCGCCTGATTCTGTGCATTCTTTATATTTATATAATACTCCTCCTCCCAATATTTGTTCGTAAATTTCCCCAATCTGATCTGCACTCTCGACATATGAATATAAACCATTGTAAGTTGCGAGTGTTTTCATTTATATTTTTTGGCGCAACAAAAAGAGTTTTATTTGATGTTAGTTTTTGGCCTGTTTGAGCATATTTACTTCTCCACTGCGCTGTCAGTAATTCGAGGCTTCCATCTCCGACACTTGTCAAAAGATACTGCGCATTTTTAATTCAAATTGCGGCGAAAGCTTTTTGATCTCCTTTTCAATTATAGTCAGCAATTTTTCAGCAACAACAATAAATTTTTCGGCTTCGGTGTATGTACAACTTTCATCCGAATCGTAAAAAAACATATTTCTTTTCTTTCTAAGCCTGTTAAAATTATTGATCAAATCGCCGAATTCGTTTCCCACTAAAAGGCCGGTCAATTCAACAACAGTTTTATGCTGCTGCCCATCCGCCGGAAGGTAGTTGTGGGAGAAAATTAGAGCGCGTCCGGCTCTTAGCATCGCATGATATGCAATCGTTGCCGCCCACTCCGGGTCATTTTCTATAATGTTCTTGGAAAGAGCAACATCCTTTCGCGCACGCGTCATTTGCCGGAATATTTGCCCAAAATTTGCCTTCTGAATTTTAATAAATCCGTTTCTTTTATATTCATCGAAAAACTTCATATGCTTCCTTTAAGAATTCGATATTTATCCGAGATAATTTCAAGTATAAAAGGGTCTCTCTTTTCTTTTTTTCTAAACTCTGCCTCACTATAAAATTTATAGTTAATCTCTCGCATAATTTCTTTTTCAATATAAGTTAATTTGCGAAGCACCATATCTTCGCATTCGGGGTTGCCAACAAGCAAAAGATCTATATCGGAAGATTTTTTAAGCCCCCCTTTTACATAAGAGCCGAAAAGAATGGCCAGTTTTATGCCGCTGATTTTTCGAAAAATTGCTGCCAGTTTTGGCTCTACGCCGGACGTTTTTTGAACTATGCTTCGAACTTCTGACAACAAGGGATATTTTACATTAAGCTGAAACAATTTTTGATTGCCTCTGCGTTTGCTCACAAGAATTTCATTTTGTTCAAGCGAAGCAAGGGCTTTTTGAAACACGCCGGGCTGCTTGGAAAGAATGCGCCCAAGCTCGCGAACATAGAATTCGCTATCGGGATGAAGAAAGAATATATTCAATATGGCCAATTGGTTGGGCGTAAACATACATGTGTATTCTTTTGGAATACAAACGTATTCCAAAGTAATACGTTTGTCAAATAGGTTTTTTTAGTCCTTCTTGTATTTTTCGTTTTTTATCTAACCAACGATACAATCAGCAACATCGTCAAAACTATCATCGCTGCCGATGTAATC
>JACPAJ010000134.1 GCA_016180865.1 Deltaproteobacteria bacterium | reverse complement strand
AGGACTAATCGTAATAGGTAGAACTGAAAAAACAAATAGAAGGGCTTTAAAGTCTCTTAATTCGTATCTTCACGATATAGAAATACTGACGTATGACGACATGATAGTGATAGGTGAAAACTTCATAAAACTCATAGAAAAAAGAAATAATATAAAATTAGTCGTTAAAAATAAAGAAAAAGGTGCTAAATAATGTTAGACAAACAGCTTGAGTCACAGATCAGAAAACTCTGGGACAGGTTCTGGAGTGGCGGTCTTGTTAATCCAATAGACGCCATTACGCAGATGTCGTATCTAATTTTCATGAAGAGGCTCGAAGACGAAGATAACAAGAGACAGCAGGAAGCAGGCTTTTCAGGAGAAAAATGGTCTCGTTTCAAAAGTCAGGCAGCTCTATTATGGAGTTCTCCTTGCCGAAGAGGTCGGGAGATTAGTAAAAGAGGCATATAAGAGGCTCGATGAGGAAATAAAAAAGCGGGAACATGATGATGATGCGGCAGGCACTGAAGAGAATGAAGATGATTCGTATTCTCCGATTGAAAATTTGAAGATGAAAGTATTTCTTTTTGATCTTGAAAAGAGGCTTGCAGAGGCAAGGCAGAAAGAAGCAATAGCGCTGGAAGGTTTAAGAGTCCAGATGGGGCTTTCAAGCGGAACCGTTTTCACCGTTTATTCCAGAAAACTTAGGCCGGTGAAAACAGATCTGAATCTGTTTGATGATTATATGCAGGTGGCTTTAAAGAACAGGCCGGATGTAAAGCTCCTTTCGACGGGCCTGGAAGTAAAAAAGAATCAGTATCTTCTGGAAAAGAGGAAATTCTTTCCCGACCTCGGCGCCGGCGCTTTCTTTGAAATAGGCAGGACCGCAACGACTATTCAGGGCGTAACAGCCACAGACGACTTTAACGATCCGTTTAATTTTACAAGAGCGGGCATTGGCGTTCAGCTGTCGGGACGTTTTGATTTTCACGGCGGAAACGCGCGCATCGACAAAGCCAGAAGCGAATATTATAAATTAAATCTTGAGCAGATGATCGCAAAAGAGGCGGTTAAGCTGGATGTGAAAGACGCATATCTCAAGGCGAAGACAGCGCAGGCAAACCTTGGCCGCGCCAGAAAAGCGGAAAAAACCGCAAGGCAGCTGCTGTTTCTAACGCAGAGCAATTACGATATCGGCGTCGGCGAACAGAAAGACCTTGTTGAAGCGCTGCAGATGGTTTTATTGACTAGAGGCCGTTATTTTGAGTCTGTTTTTGATTATAATTCTGCGCTGGCCGTATTGGATGAAAAGGTGGGTGTATTACCGGAGGCGGCAAAATGATCCAAAAGAAATCTCTAAAAAAGTCATCCCTGCGAAGGCAGGGATCTCACGATATTCACTGGATCCCTCCGCCGTGGCGGACGGGGATGACGCGCGGGAAACTAATGTATGTATTTATAACATTTTTCGGTCTGCTGTTCTTGTCGAATATAACTTTTGGAGAGGCTTCAAAGGCGGCTTTAGGCTCGGCTACTCGAGCGATTCAGGGTTTGGATGATAAGCTCGATGATTATAGAACCGGCCCAAATCTTTCGTCCGAAGACGAGGAATATAACAGGCAGCTTAAAAAAGATATATTGCACGGCACATTTGACATAAGAGAGTTAAGCCAGCAGTCTCTGGGGAGTCACTGGAAGGATATAACGGATAAGGAGCGCGATGATTTTGTCCAGCTGATGACGGATCTTCTGGAAAACAGAGCCATACTGTCAAAAGAACAGGGGCAGAAAAAAGCTAAATCAAAGAATCTCTATTCGATTTCCTATAAAGGGGATAAATACCTCAACGCCGAAAAAACGCGCGTTTTGACCCGCACGTCTGTTTATGTTAAATCGGAAGATATCCGCGTGGAGCTTGATTATAAGCTTAAGAAAATTTCCGATGTCTGGAAAATCTACGATGTAATTGTCGATAACGCCAGCCTCGGCGAAAACTATAAATTTCAGTTCGACTCGATAATCAAGAAGAACGGCTACGCGGAGCTTGTAAGAAGGATGCAAAGCAGACTCGATTCGCTGAAAAAGAAAAACAAGAGTTAAAATGCCATATAAACGCTCGATTATTCTTCTTGCCGACGGGGCAAGATACGATTCTTTCGAAAAACTTATTTCTGAAAACAGGCTTCCAAATATTCAGAAATATCTGGTTGAACGGGGCAGTTTCAGAAAGGCCGTTACGGTTTTTCCGTCCACAACCGGTCCGGCTCATATGCCTTTTTTAACAGGATGCCTGCCGGCAACATGCAATGTTCCCGGAATAAGATGGTTTGATAAAAAGATGTATGCCCGTTACGGCCATGGATCGATCTTTTCTCTCGGCGCTCACGGAAGGTACAGAAGTTACGTCGGGATTGAAACATTCCGCATCAATTCGGACATGCGCAAAGATATTTGCACAATCTTTGAAATATTGCCTAAATCGTACAGCATTTTTAATTCCATTAATAGAGGAATAGGGGATCGAAATCTTACGCGCATCATGCGAATCTGGTACTGGTATTACGGGCATCTGACAGACAGGTGGAGGTTTGTCGATTCCGCCGCCTCAAAAAAAATAATGAAGGTCATCGAAAAGGATTTTGATTTTCTGTTTGTTGTTCTGCCTGGGATTGACGAATATTCCCATCTTGCAAGCCCGGTCCATGAATATGCAGACGGACAGTATCTTTATCTGGATAAAATTATCGGCGATATGGCGCTTAAATTGGATAGTAAGGGGAAATTAGAGGATACTCTTGTGTGGATCGTTTCAGACCACGGCCTATCCTCAACTCACACTCATTTTTGCGTTAACTCATTTCTTGAAAGCCGCGGGATTAAGACCTTTTATTTTCCGCTTATATACCGCAAAGGATGCGCCGCTGCAAGCATGGTGTCCGGAAATGGAATGGCTCATATTTATTTTAAGGGAAAAGAAGGGTGGGGAGATATTTCGACGCTTGAGGATGTGGAGAAAATGCATCCAGGGCTGCTTAAGGAACTTGTTTCCGAACAGGCGGTCGATATATTGGCAGTGCGGACGCAAGACGGGCGCATCGCGGTTACAAGCAAAAGAGGAAAAGCGTTTATTACGATCAATGGCGGCAAAATAAAATATGAAGTTGATGGGAACGACCCGTTGGGAAGTGATTATCCCGATGCGCAGTATCAGCTTGCGCATATCTTTTCGTCTCCCCGCTCGGGAGATGTTATTATAAGCGCCAGTTTGGGTTTCGATTTAAGAGTGAAATATGAAGATCCGGAGCACAAAGCGAGCCACGGAAGCTTGCATAAAGAACATATGCTTGTGCCGCTTTTATGCAATGTGAAACTGCCTTCCAAGCCGATCAGGACGATCGATATTTTTCCCACCTATTTAAAATTAATGGGGCATCAGATACCGCAAAATATAGATGGAGAACCGATTGTCTCTTGACCTTTTTTTCAGCTTAATTTTACGAAATACCTTTTCTGCGACTTAAATAGCGGGCGGCATGTAGTGGCAGCATGTTCTCCGCTCACCAACTGTTTTCATTGCTTAGACTCGGCGACCCGCTATGGGACCAGCGGGGCGCGAACCTTCTCTCGGAGATCGCCCAACAACGGCTAAGCTTTGCAAAAAGGCGTTTAATCAAA
>JACPAJ010000109.1 GCA_016180865.1 Deltaproteobacteria bacterium | reverse complement strand
AAAGGAGCAGGATGCCAATGCAAAAACTGTGCTGGAAGACGGCGTTGTTAAGCGGTTTGAAACATTATTTGAATATTGCTGGAAGCTTTTAAAAATTGCCGCTGAATATCAAGGGGCGGAAGCGCCGGGTCCAAGGCCTGCCATACAAGAAGCGATAAGGTTTGGGTGGATAAAAGATGCCGACCTTTGGACTCTTGCGTTAGACACCAGAAACGCAACCGTTCACGATTATTTTGACTCCGCGCCTGATAATTATATGGATATAATCAAACAATTTGCAAAAGAGGCAGAGTTGCTTCTAAAGGTAATTGAGAAGCAACAAAAGTAAATTATAGCCACCATCTATGTCTGTTAAGCACCGTTTCCACAGCATCAACGAGCGGATCGAAATCTAATAGTGAGTTTTCAAGGCCCCTGCTGCCATCAAAAAAAGCGGCCAATAAGGCGCCACGAACTATTGGAAGGTTTGCATTCAGGCCCAAAGACAAAGCGCTTTGAACGCGGACAAATGTGTTTTCATCTTCATCCAAAAGCGTCTGAATCAGGCCATCCGTAACTTTTGTTGAACAAAATAATCCAAGTTTTTCAGCCGCATCCATGCGGGTATTCTCATTCGGATCGTGCCTTAACGCTAGCAATAAAGAATCGACGCCATAATTGTGATATATTTCATCCCAAAGCCCCTCTTCAGGCGCTAAGCAGATAAACTTTTCTTCTCTACGGCTCTTATTGGCGAAAACATTATTTGCCCTGAAAAGCGCAATGGCAGAAATAGCGATTTTTTTGATCTCCGGTGATGGATCTTTTGCCAAAACATTGCTGAGGGTTTCTACGGTATCTTCATTTTGTATCCGTCCAAGAGCCCATACGATAGAATATCGAACGTCATTCGACTTTTCGTCTTTTAGCGCTTCCGTAAGGGGTTCTATGGAATCGCATTGACCTGGTTGTCCAAGGCTTTGTGCGGCCCAAGATCTTATATCGGCATAAGGACTTTCCTTAAGTTCTCTTTTGACGACAGCAAACAATGTGCATAAATCAACTTTTTCGGTAAGTCCGACCAGTCCTGCCGCCGCATCATATCTTATCTTAGGGTCGGAATCTTTTAATTTTGACTGCATTTCAAGCATTGATTTTAAGCCATCCATCGTACCGCTTAGACATGCCCAGTTTTCTTCAAATGATCCATTTGTGAAATTTGGCGGCTCCAAACTTGTAATAGCATTTGCAAAACCCGCATTTCTCAGAGCTTTTATTACGCTCTCGTCGTTTGGGCATGCTGGTCTGGAATCGTCTAAATAATAATCGCTTTTTGCGTTTATTGATCTTTTGCCATTGTCGTCGAGGATGTAGCTATAGTTGATAGTTTTAACTGGTTTTTTACCGGGACATTGATAAGCTTCGCATTCGCGTTTAATCTGATAGCATGAAACTCTTGGTATGAATCGACCGTCTTTGTTGCCATCAACCATTGTGAGATTAGTTCCGGGGATTGGAAGCTCTCTTATAGGTGCCATGGTTTCCTCCGTCTGAATGCGTTTTGCTAAGTGTCGGACACTTATCGTCGATTTTCTTCAATAAGTGTCCGACACTTAGATGTTCGTATATCACCTTTATGAGACATTGCAACGGCAGTTTTCATGTAAAAATTAATTAACAATATCAATATGTTATACTATTATTAATAGACCCCTTGACTTTTACCCCTTCATCATTATATATCGCCCAACGTTTGAAGGTTTGGCACTCTAGTGGTTAGAGTGCTAATCTCATATATAAAAGGAGGGTTTAAAAGTATGACGACAAAATTTAGACCACTGCATGACAGAGTCCTCGTCAAAAGAGTGACCGAGGAAGAAAAGACAAAAGGCGGAATTATCATTCCGGATTCCGCTAAAGAAAAACCTCAGGAAGCGGAAGTTATTGCCGTAGGCAATGGCAAAGTCCTTGAGGAAGGCAAAAGGGTTGCCCTTGATATAAAGACAGGGGACAGGATCCTTTTCGGAAAATATTCCGGAAACGACATAAAACTGGACGGTGAAGATTATGTCATCATCAAAGAAGAAGATATATTAGGCGTTCTAACAAAATAAACGGAGGAATATATGGCAAAACAATTAGTATTTGAACAGGCGGCGCGCGAGAAGATCTTACAGGGTGTGGATGTCCTCGCAAATGCCGTCAAGGTAACACTCGGTCCAAAGGGCCGCAATGTTGTCCTTGAAAAGTCGTTTGGAGCACCCACAATTACAAAAGACGGCGTGACGGTCGCAAAAGATATCGAACTGGAAGACAGATTCCAGAATATGGGCGCCCAGATGGTAAAAGAAGTTGCAAGCAAAACAAGCGATGTCGCCGGCGACGGTACGACAACCGCGACAGTTTTAGCGCAGGCAATTTATCGCGAAGGGATGAAGCTTGTATCAGCCGGCCACAATCCGATGGCTTTAAAGCGCGGAATTGAAAAAGCGGTTGAAGCGGTTATCAGCGAGCTTAAAAAACAAAGCAAGCCTACAAAAGATAAAAAAGAGATCGCCCAGGTCGGCACGATTTCAGCCAACGGCGACGAAACAATCGGAAATACAATCGCCGAAGCTATGGAAAAAGTCGGCAAAGAGGGTGTTATCACGGTTGAAGAAGCAAAATCGATGGAAACAACCCTTGAAGTGGTTGAAGGAATGCAGTTTGACAGAGGCTACCTTTCTCCATATTTTGTAACTGATCCGGAAAGAATGACCTGTACGCTCGAAGATCCTTATATTCTGATTAACGAAAAGAAAATCTCCAATATGAAAGATCTTCTGCCCCTGCTTGAGTCAATAGCAAGAATGGGTAAGCCGCTTTTGATTATCTCCGAAGATGTCGAAGGCGAAGCTCTCGCAACGCTTGTTGTCAATAAGCTCCGCGGAACGCTGCAGATTTGTGCAGTAAAAGCCCCGGGCTTTGGCGACAGGAGAAAAGCCATGCTGGAAGATATCGCAATTCTTACAAACGGCCAGTTGATAGCGGAAGAGCTTGGACGCAAACTGGAAGATATTAAGCCGACAGAGCTCGGACGCGCAAAGAGAGTCACAATCGACAAGGATAATACCACGATTGTTGACGGCGCAGGAAGCAAGAGCTCAATCGAAGGCCGCGTCAAACAGATTCGCGCCCAGATTGAAGAGACGACATCGGATTACGATAAAGAGAAACTTCAGGAACGCCTTGCAAAACTCGTCGGCGGCGTTGCAGTCATCAATGTCGGCGCAGCTACCGAAACGGAAATGAAAGAAAAGAAAGCCCGCGTTGAAGACGCGCTGCACGCGACGCGCGCTGCGGTTGAAGAAGGCATAGTCCCCGGCGGCGGAGTTGCATTTATCCGCACAATCCCGGCGGTTGATGCTTTGAAGGTCTCGGCCGAAGAGCAGTGGGGCGTTAACATCGTAAAGAGATGCCTTGAAGAGCCTTCCAGAATGATAGCAGAAAACGCAGGAGTTGAAGGCGCTATCGTTGTCAATAAGATCAAGGAAGGAAAAGGAACGTTCGGTTACAACGCGGCAACCGATAAGTTCGAAGATCTGCTGCAATCAGGCATTATCGATCCTACAAAAGTTGCCCGCATCGCTATTCAGAACGCATCGTCGGTTTCAGGACTGATGATTACGACCGAAGCGATGATTGCAGATAAGCCCAAAGATGAAAAGGCTATGCCTCATATGCCGCACGGCGGCGGCATGGGCGGAATGGGTGGCATGGGCGGTATGGATTATTAAAACCAGTGGTTGGTGATCAGTGGAAGATATTTATAAAAGGCGGGGAAGAAAATTCCCCGCCTTTTTATTTTGACCAAACGGCATTTCTTATGTAATATCTCCCGCCAATGGGGGTTTCTAAATATATTCGCGTTATTTTTGTCTCGTTGTTTCTTTGCATCATGGCGGCGCCTGTTTACGCCGTCGATTTTGCGGCGCACGGCTATTACAGAATGCGAAGCGAATCGATGTGGGATTTGGACGCGCAAAAGAAAAACACAGGCATTGCGCATGACAATAACCGGTTCGGGCTGATTGCTTTTAACCAGATGCGGCTTCGCGTGGAGCCGATGCTGAAAGTCAACGATAACATCTCCATTCATACCCAGTTTGATGTTCTGGATAATATAGTTTTTGGCAGCCAGGACACAAAGCAGCTGGAAATTTTGTCGCCGGTTGTCGGCACTGTAACACTTCCGGCAGGGCCCGGTTCTCTTTCCATGGTTGGAGGAGCTGCCGGAGAAAATGGATCCATCAACGTCAGAAGAGCATGGATGGATATATTATTTCCGATAGGAAAACTGAGACTTGGCAGACAGCCTTCCCACTGGGGTTTGGGGATTTTTCAAAACGATGGGCAGGAACGGCAGGGCGATTTTGGCGACAGCTCCGATAGAATCATGTTTATAACCCAGTATGAAATTGGCGACGGCAGCGGATCTTTGTCCGGCGGCCTTTTGTGGGATATCGCGTGGGAAGCTCAAAGCGATCCCAGAATAGGCGGGCTTGCCGGAGCAATCCGCGATAACGGACAGGACACCCATCAATATGCCGCCGTGCTTTTGTATGAAAGGGACGATTTCTCCGCCGGAGTTTTCGGCGGCATTCGCAGGCGCGATGCAGGAAGCGGTTCCACTACGACAGCGACAGACGCCCTTGGAAATACCTGCGGAATCGGGTCAACATTGTGCAGCGCGGGTCTTGACGGCAAAACGCTTGTTTATTTCGGCGATGTCTATGGCAGATACACTTATGAAGAATACGATTTCAAGGCCGAATATGTTTTTATCGGCGGAACGATGTCAACGGGCGCCGCAATCAACGCGATTCCTTTCTCCGTATATGCCGGCGGCGCGGCAGGAGACGGAATAATAAACCTTCCGGCAAAGCAGGATGTGCAGGTCAGCATGGGAGCCTTGGAAGCGAGTGGCGCTTACAAGTGGGGCGGGGAATGGAATTTTAAAGGAGGGTTTGCACAGGGCGATGCTTCTCCTCTTTCACAAAGAATTACGCAATACGGATTCAGGCCGGATTATAATATAGCTCTTTTAATGTTTAACGTTCCTCTGGGCACGTCGCCGCAGCTGTGGGGATGCTCGGCTACCAACGGTGCGGGCTGCGCTTCCACTTCGCAGCTTGCCGGCGGAGTTCCAATCACCGGAAATTTTATTAATAACGCCTACTATGTTTCAACCGGGTATCAGCACCATCTTGATATCGGAGATTACATAAAAAAGTGCAACGATTTTTCAGTTGGCGGGCGGGTTACCACAGCTTATGCCCATAAAAATCCGTTGGATCTGAATTTTCAAGCAATAATGAACGATGCTTCTCTTCCTGTTCTAAGGAATGGCGGAAAATGGTACGGCGTCGAAGCCGATCTTTTGGTTGAGGCGGAATTTTACGATCATCTTTATGGAGTGCTGGAGGGCGGAGTGCTGATGCCCGGAAGCGCGTACGATACCAAAACAACAACTCTAGTAAATCCCGGTGGAATAATAGAAACAATTCCCGCTGATAAAGCAAACTGGTCATATGGCGGTAGATTGACGATGATGGTTGAGTTTTAAAATACAGTAGAAGTTCTATATCCCGCAATTATCTATTAATCTTGTTTTCCCCACAAACGCGGCGATTAGGAGTCTTGCGGGGGATTTTAGTGTTGTAAGCTCTTCCAACGTTTCAGAATCGCATATCTTTATGTAATCTGTTTTTGTAAGGCCGTTTGCCTCGATGGCCTTTTTTACACTTTCAAGGATTTCATTAATATCTTTTTTTTCAGCGGCAGCCATTTCTTTGGCAATCTTTAACGATTGGCTAAGCGATAACGCCGCAATTCTTTCTTCTTTTGATAAATAGGCGTTTCTGGAACTTAATGCAAGACCGTCCGGTTCGCGCACGGTGGGCATTCCTTTGATTTCAACCGGCAGATTCAAATCGCGCGCCATCGTTTGGATAGTAATAAGCTGCTGATAATCTTTTTCGCCGAAAATCGCAACGTGCGGCTGCACAATATTAAATAGCTTAAGCACAACCGTTGCAACACCCCTAAAGTGCGATGGCCTTGAAGCGCCGCAAAGGCCCTTTGTGACATTTGCCACTTCAACATAGGTCTGGCACCCTTTTGGATACATCACTTCATTGGAAGGAAAAAATACGGCGTCAACTCTGCAATCGGAAGCCTTGGCTAAATCGCCCTTCGTATCGCGCGGATATTTGGCTAAATCCTCCGTCGGTGCAAATTGCGCGGGATTTACGTAGATCGATAAGACAAGTTTGTCGCCGGTTTTCCTGCCTTCGCGCAAAAGGGAGAGGTGGCCTTCATGCAATGCGCCCATTGTCGGCACAAAGGATATTTTCTGATTCTGTTTATGCCACGAGAAGGCAAGCGATTGCATCTCCTCTGCTGAATTTATAAGTTGCATTTTGCCGACCTGATAACCTGAAGTTCGCGGTGAAATGAATGTTCTTCCGAAGGGAATTCACCTTCTTTGACATCGCTGATATAATTTTTTACTGCTCCCGTAATGGTTTCATGCAGATTTGCATATTTTTTCACATAGCGGGGGTTAAAGTCCTTATCCATTCCGAGCAAATCGTAAATTACAAGAACCTGTCCGTCGCAGCCCGAACCGGAACTGATTCCAACCGTAGGGATGTTTACGGATTTCGTGATTTCAAAAGCAATTTCCGCTACAATTCCTTCCAGCAGCAGCATAAATGCTCCGGCTTCTTCAAACATTTTTGCTTCGGAAATAAGCTTGTCGGCCGAATAGCTTGTTTTTCCCTGGATTTTATATCCGCCCATCTGGTGGATTGTCTGCGGCCTCAGGCCGATATGGGCGCAGACAGGTATTCCGGAAGAGGTCAATGCCGAAACAGTTTCCAGCAGCTCTTCTCCCCCTTCAAGCTTGACAGATTCCGCTCCCCCCTCTTTCAGGCACCGGCCGGCGTTGATCATCGCATGGTCGATTGAAGCCTGATAGCTCATAAAAGGCATGTCAGCCATGATGTGGGCTCTTTTGGGCCCTCTGGCGACGCATTTCGTGTGATAAATAATATCTTCAACCGTGACGGGGATTGTATTTTGATGCCCCTGAATAACCATTCCGAGCGAATCGCCTACAAGCAGCACGTCAACGCCGGAATCGTCCAGAAGTTTGGCAAAGGTCGCGTCATACGCTGTAAGCATGATGATCCGTTCGCCGCTGTTCTTTCTTGCCCGAAGGCATGCGGTTGTGATTTTTTTTGCAGGCATAGTAATCTTGCTCTTTTTCTAGCCTTTGCTTACGTAATGATAATGAGCGATTCCCTTATTATGCGCAAGAATCGCCTTTTTTAAGTTCTCCCAGTCGCTTTTATTTTTAACGTAGTCGATATCGCTGGCGTTTATCACGAGAAGCGGACATTCGGTGTAGTTGAAGAAAAAATTATTATAAGCATTCGTCAGCTCTTCAAGATAGTCTTCGGTGATAGGCCTTTCATACGGAAGGCCGCGTTTTTTTATTCTATCCAGCAGCACCGGCGGAGCCGCCTGCATATAAATCACCATGTCAGGCTTCGGCAGTTCCGAATGGAGAAGGGAAAATATTTTTTCATAAAGCAGCTGCTCATCTTTGCTTAAGTTGACTTTGGCGAATATTCTGTCTTTTGCGAAAGTGTAATCGCAGACAATAGGCGCGGTGATTGATTTAAGAGTCAGCTGCTGCTGATAGCGGTTAAGAAGGAAGAAGAGCTGGGTTTTAAAAGCATTTTGTTTGCGGTCTTTGTAAAACTCATTAAGGAACGGATTTTTTTCCGCAGGTTCAAATATCGCTTCGGCGTTCAGATCTTTTGCAAGCATCTTTACGAGCGTTGTTTTTCCAGCTCCAATCGGGCCGTCAACCGCTATGTATCGCGCTGCCATATTGGTTTTGGCTATATCAACAATTGCAGCTTCTAGACAAGTGTAAAGTTAACCCGGCAAAATCGCCTATCGAAAGCTCTTCTGGCCTTGAGGTTGGATTGATTTTGCAGGCTGCAAAGTGTTTGATATATGTTTTAAGGCTGTTTCGTATCATTTTACGCCGCCGGTTAAACGCCGTTTTTACAATATTAGCAAAAAGCTCTTTATTTTCAATATGATATGGAGGGGGATCGGCAACGGTAATTATAACCACGCTTGATTTAACTTTTGGCGGGGGGAAGAAAGATTTTGGGGAAATATCAAAACATTTCTCTATTTTTAATTCCGACTGCATCAATATTGAGAGGATTCCATAATCTTTGCCGCCGCTTTTTGCAATAAGCCGTTCAGCCACTTCTTTTTGCACGGTGATTATGCCCCTCTCAAAAAGCGGCTTATGCTTTTTTAACTTAAAAAGTATGGGCGTGGAAATATTGTAAGGGATGTTGCCGGCAAAAAGAGCTTTGTGGCCTATGGTTTCAAAGATTTTTTCCAAATCAAGCTCAAGAAAATCGGCATGGATAAGTTCGATATTGTCAAAAGCTGCCATGTTGAGTTTAAGTTTTTCAACCATTTCCTGATCTTTTTCCACTGCGATAATTTTCTTTGCGTATTTAGCCATAATTTTGGTGAGATTTCCGGTGCCGGGGCCGATCTCTAAAACGATATCGCTTTTTTCAGGGGCAAGCTTTGAGACGATTTTTTCAAGAGTCGGATGGGCTATCAGAAGATGCTGCCCCAGACTTTTTTTCAGGCGCATTAAATAACTCCGATTTCTTCATTTGCGCAGGCTTTGATGCCGAAATTGTCGCTGAGGCCGGCTTCCAAACGTTTTGCGCCGACGAAAGCTATCATGCTCGCATTATCCGTGCAATACGAAAGACTCGGCAGAAAAAGCCGCAATTTGTTTTCGGAACAGACTTTTGCCAAACTCTTCCGGAGAAGACTGTTTGCGGCCACTCCGCCGGACACGACACAATCAAAGCACGAATATTTTACGCAGGCTTTTAAAATTTGATTAGAAATGATGTCCACCACTGTATATTGGAAACTTGCAGCAATATTTATGATATCATTCTTTGATAAACTCCCGCCCATTTTTTTAATTTTCAGCATCACTTCGGTTTTTATGCCGCTGAAACTGAAATCGAGTTCGCTGATTTCAAACCTGCTTCCGCGGTTGAGTTTCGGTCTTGCAAACTTAAACGATTTTGGATCGCCGCTCGGGGCGATTTTGTCAATTGCCGGTCCGCCAGGATAGCCGAGTCCGAGCAATTTTGCAACTTTGTCAAAAGCTTCGCCTGCGGCATCATCTCTGGTGGCACCGAGGAGCTTATAATTTCCAAACTCTTTTACAAGATACAGGCTTGTATGTCCGCCAGAAACGACAAGCCCTATGTGCGGGTATGAAATATCATCGTATTCAAGATGAGCCGCGTTAAGATGCCCTTCAAGATGATTTATTCCTATAAGAGGCTTTTGTTTTGCGTAGCTTAACGCTTTTGCAAATGATACGCCTACAAGCAGCGCTCCAATAAGCCCGGGAGCGCGCGTAACTGCTATTCCGCCTATATCGTCAATCGTGCAGCCGGCTTTTTTCAGCGCGGCATTCAGCAAAGGGACGATATTTTCCATATGCCTGCGCGAAGCTATTTCGGGAACCACGCCGCCAAATGGGGCATGAAGCTCGTTTTGCGAAGCCACTATATCGGCTAAAACCGTTTTTGGAGTTTTTATTATTGCAACGGCTGTTTCGTCGCACGAGGATTCTATTCCAAGAACTAGCATTTTAATCTTTAACCTTTGTTTCGGTTTCAGCAGCAGGCGCCGGAGCTTTTGGCGGTGCGCTGTTGACGCCCGGAGCCAGAGGAATAGTGTTTGTAACGTCCGGAACAAGCAGGCGGTCTATCTTCTCTTTTGCTCTAACGGATTCATCGGAACCCGGATAATCTTTTATAACTTTATTTAAAAAAGTTTTCGCCTCCTCAATCATTCCGAGCTCCGCAAAAGAAAACCCCTGTTTTAAAACTGCGCCGGCAACTTTGTCTGATTTTATATATTTTTCAGAAATGATCTGGAATTCCTTGATTGCTTTGGCGTAGTCTTTTAAAGCGTAGTAGCATTCGCCTATCCAATACTGCGCATTATCTGCCAGCTCGCTTTTGGAATAGGATTTTAAAAAAGACCTAAAGGCCGCAACAGCCGTTAAAAAATCGCTTTTATGCACGAAATCAAGCGCTTTTTGATAATTTTCAGTTTCGTTCGCCGCCTGCGGCAGAACCTTTGCCACGGCTTTGGTAACCTGCTGATCGTAGATTTCAAGCCGTTCTTCAATGGAAGAGATGCGATCCGTAACGTCTCTTTTTAAACGGTTAATCTCGGCCTGCTGCTCTTTTATCTGGTGATCGTTGGCCTCAAGCGTACCCTGAATCAGTTGGTAGTCCTGTTTAATCTGTTCGATAACGGCTAATGCAGAAGCCACCTTTTCATTTCTTGATACAGAATCGCCTTGAAACGCTTTGATGGAAGTTTCGAGCGCTGTAAGCCGGTCATTTACCGGATCTGCCTGCGCAGCACCGGAAATAATCGTAAAACATGCGATAAACAATAAAACGTGAAACCGTTTCATGATAATCCTCCGCAGGTAACAAAAAACCACAAGGAGGATATGCCAGCCTTGTGGTTTTATCAAGTCAGTTTAAATAAGACCTTATTACTTGGATATAAAGTCCGCACGCCTGTTTTGCCACCAGCATGATTCTTCATGGCAGCTTGCAAGCGGTTTTTCTTCGCCGTAGCTGATTGTTGACATGCGCTTGTCATCAATGCCTAAGTTCGCAAGATAACTCTTTGCGCTTTTTGCGCGTCTATCGCCAAGCGCTATGTTGTATTCGGCCGTTCCGCGTTCATCGCAGTGGCCTTCAATTACTACGACTGCTTTTTTGCTGTTCTGCAACCAGCCGGCATTCGACTTCAAAGTTCCTTCATATTCCGACTTGATACTATATTTGTCGAAATCAAAGTGGACTCTCTGCAGGCCGCTTGCCGCGCCGCCGGCCGTCTTTGTCGATTTCCTTGCGCAGCCCGTGAATGCCAGAACTACAACAAGCACGCTAACTGCAACCGCTACCTTCTTTGAGTACATCATCGCTTTCTAGCCTCCTGTTAAAATTGTTAATTTGTCAATATAATCAACGTTGCGTTTGCAGTTATACAGAAAAGCCGGCATTAAAGTCAAGAGAAAATCTTGTAGTTTTTTTGAGGGTTATAGGCTAGATAGCGTTTTGCCATGCAAAAATCGGCAATAATTCTCGAAAACTCATATCTTGCCGCCAATATTTATAAGACAATACTTGGCTCAGCAGACTGCCGCGTCGATCTGGCGTTTCATTTTGAAGATATAGATGTTTTGATGCGGGAACGCCGTTATGATACGATTATTATAGGTTCCGGCCTCTTTTCTGATGAAAAATGGGCTGTTTCACTGAAACATAACCCCGGTTTAGAAGAAATTTGCAAAATTTTTATCGGATTTGGGGATATCGGGCCATCTAATTTTAATCGGTTAAGAAGGCCTTTCAAACCTAATCAATTGATTAGACTGGCGGGATTTCAAGTTTCGGACGGAACATTTTCAAGTTATGACGATGAGGTTAATGGCGGCGCCGGATCGAAAGGCAATAGAAGAATATTCGAACGAAAATCACGCAGATTAAATGTTTGCCTGGATGATGAAAAAAACGAGCCGATAATTTCGCTTGTAGCGGCGGATGTAAGCTATGGCGGCATGTTTTTGGAAGCGCCGCTTTCTTTCAGCATCGGCTCCTTGGCATTTCTTTCGATTGATACGGGAGCTAAAAAGATTCCGGTTTCGGTTCAAGTCGTTCGTTCGACGCCAAAAGGCATAGGAGTGAGGTTTATCGGCCTGCCGAAAGAAGCCGCAGATTTTATCGCTTCTTTTTAAGCTTTTTTTCCAGAGTTTCAAGCCGGTCTTTAAGATTTTTTAATTCCTGCTGAACTACCGGGATGCTCTGGACATTCTGGATCGTCGGCTTGACTTTTTCTTCGACAAAACTTTTAACGTGCGTAAATTCAGACTGAACCAGTTCGCGGATTGTTTCGCCGCCTGTCTGGATAAGATTTCTCAGCGTTCCAAGGGGCAGGAAGCTCTTTCTCTTTTTTTCCTCTTCAAATATTATCTGGGCAAGGGTCTGGCCTGTAATATCTTCCTTTGTCGTATTGTCGAAAATCTGGACTTCATCGCCGCGTTTGATCAAAAAGGCGATATCTTCAAGAGTCACATAGGTGCTGCTGGAAGTATCGTAAAGCTTTCTGTTGTGATAGCGTTTGATTATTCTTGTTACCTTCATAATTTATTCTGTCGACTGTAAATTTGCCTTTTCGTCCGCATCCTTTTTACGGAAATAATGCCATTCCCTTATGCCGACGATGGCAAAGGTTATAATAAATACGACAAACGCTTCAACCCATCCGAAATTTGCTGTAAAATCTCCTATTGTAGGCATAACACGGGTATCCTACGCCAAAAAGGCTTCCGTTGTCAAACGTTCAGATTCGAGCGGGTTGCTATTGAGCGGCCAAGAGTTGATTTATCGACATATTCAATATCGCCGCCAAACGGGATCCCAAAGGCTATGCGCGTTATGGCAATACCATGCGGCTTTGCAAGTTTCGCTATATAAAGGGCCGTTGCTTCGCCGGAAGTTGTCGGATTTGTTGCTATAATAAGCTCTTTGACGGAGGTTTTTTTCAGGCGATCGATTAGCTCCGCTGCTTTTATATCGTCCGGGCCCATTCCGTCCAGCGGCGAAATCGATCCGTGAAGAACATGGTAAATTCCGTTAAATGAGCCGGTTTTTTCTATGGCTAAAACGTCCTGAGCCTCTTCGACAACGCAGATTATCGATTTATTTCTTTGCGGGTCGTTGCATATGCGGCAATAAGATTCTTCCGTAAGGTTCAGGCAGTCCGGACAGAATTTCAGTTTGCGCGCAACGTCCGAAATAGCGCTTGAAAGGCCGAGAGCTTTGTCCTTATGCCCCCTTGCGATGTAATAGGCAAGCCTTGTCGCTGTTTTTTCGCCGATTCCCGGAAGCCTTGTCAGCTCCTTTATCAATTTTGCAATCGATTCCATTTTATTTTACTTTAATCTCTTTTATTTCGGCGCCAAAAATATTTGCCGCGCCGCGGATGACCTCGTGTTTCAGAGCTTCTTCTTTCAGCTCTCTGTTTTTGGAGGCCTTTTCGTCAAAAGCTTTTTTCTTTTCTTCGGCGATAGTCTGGCCTCCTTCAAATTCCACGGCTATTTTCATCGGCTTTTTAAAAAAATCCGAAGCTAGCTTTTCCAGAAAAGCTTTTCTGTCGGCTTCCATAACGCGTTCGCTTGCAAAAGAGGGCGACGCGAATTTAATCGCGACGCACGAATCGCTGACGGCTCCGCCGATATTGGAATCCAAAAATGAAGCTACCTGAGGTTTGTTAAGCTTGAGCCAGTCTATAAAGCCTGCAAGAGCGTTATGCATATTCTCCGCGGCGCGTGTTTTAGCGGGGGCAGCAACAACGGTTTCGGAACTTGCGGTTTTTCCGGATGAGAGCGATTCCACGCGCGCCAGCAGCTCATCTATCGATCGGACGGGCCTTACATGCGCCATATTAATCAGCATGGCATCCAATACGATCTTTGGAAATTTCGTTCTTCCCAGCTCATCGGCCCCTTTAAATAAAAAATTGTACCATTGCTGGAGCTCTTCAATCGTGGTTTTTGCAGCCAAATCTTCAAGCGTTTTTATGTCGCAGATGACCGGCTGAACCTGAATTTCGCCGCTTGATTTTAACAGCAATAAAAGGTGGAACGCCTCCAACAGCTCAGCCACGAACCGGTTCAAATTGTCACCGCTTTTAAACAGCTCATCGGCAATCGCAAGAAGATTTTTGGCATTGCGCGAAACGATTGAAGAGAGGGCGGACACGATCTGCTTTCTGTCCAGAAAACCGAGAAGATCTTTTAAATGTTCATAGGTCAGTTTTTTGCCGGCAAACGCGATCGCCTGATCAAAGAGCGATTCGGCATCGCGCATGGAGCCTTCCGCTTCCGCCGCGATTATCTGCAGGCACTCTTCATCCGCGGAGACGCCTTCGCTCGCAGCGATAACCTTTAGCATCTCAATGATTTTCGGAGGCGTTATCCTTCTGAAATCGTATCGCTGGCACCTTGAAAGGATCGTCGCCGGAATTTTTTGTACTTCGGTCGTTGCGAAAATAAAAATGACATGAGCCGGCGGTTCTTCAAGCGTTTTCAGCAGAGCATTGAAGGCCGCAGTTGAAAGCATGTGGACCTCGTCTATTATATATATTTTATATTTTCCGACCGCAGGCAGAAATTTCACTCTTTCGCGGATTTCACGCACATCATCCACGCCGGTATTGGAGGCGCCGTCGATTTCCTGAACGTCTATCGAGTTTCCGCCCGTGATATCAACGCAGGAAGGGCATTTGTTGCATGGTTCGGGCGCTTCGCCGATAATAGGCTCCTTGCAATTTAATATCTTCGCAAATATCCGGGCGAGAGTTGTTTTGCCTATTCCTCTGATTCCCGTAAGAAGATATGCATGGTGCAGGCGGCCTGCCGTGAACGAGTTCTGCAGGGTTTTTGTGATATGTTCCTGGCCGACGATATCTGCAAAACGCTGCGGCCGGTATTTTCTTGCTATTACCTGATACATAAAATTATTTCCGCTTTGAAAGCCATTCCCGCCCCTTGCCGACATCGGTATTGACGGGGACATTTTTTTTGCACAGGGGGCATTCCGATTCGTTCCAAGCTTCTAGCTTAATATTAACCAGAGCCGCAATCGGCGCTCCGACATCGGAATCTTTAACGCCGCCTCTGTTTACAAGGACTCCGCAGCCCAAAACAGTTCCGCCAAGCTCTTTTACGGCATCAACAACTTTTTTTGCGGAACCGCCTGTCGTGAGAATATCTTCAACCACCAGAACTTTTTTACCCGGAATCAGCTTATCGTAACCACGTTTGAAAAATCTTTTTTTATCGCCGGACGATGAGGTTTCCTCTTCGGCGAAAACAGCCAGCACCTCTTTTTTATCAAGTTCGCTTAAGAAATGAGCGACCCACTGGGATAAAATGACTCCGCCTATTGTCGGCGCCGCCACAATTTCCACGCCTGCTCCCGCAAATTCTTTGGCCAGCATGCTGCATAAGCTGGTAATATCTTTTGTATGCGGATAAACCGCGTCCTTATTGACGTAGGCGTTGCCGTGTTTTCCGGAGGCATAGACAACATGCGTATCTGTAATGATCGCGCCGACTTTTTTGAAAATTTGCAGGGGCTCCATTTTAGGATATCTCCTTGATGATTTTTCTGGCCGCTTCAAGCGGTGAACCTATTTCTTTCGGCGGATTTGTTATCGGCCTTCCTATTACGAGATAGTCCGCCCCGTCATTAACAGCTTCGCGCGGAGTCATAATTCTTTTTTGGTCCGCAGCGCCTGCCCATGAAGGCCTTATTCCGGGCGTTACGATTAAAAAATCGCCGCCGCAGGCTTCTCTTATCGCTTTGATTTCCTGCGGAGATGCAACAACGCCGTCAAGGCCGGCTTGTTTTGCCAGAAGCGACAGTCTTACAACCAATTTTTTAAGTTCGCCGGCGTCTCTGACATGTTCAAAGCCGATTTCATTCAGCGCTTTTGCATCGATGCTTGTAAGGATCGTAACTCCAAGAATCAGCGGCCGCCTTGTTTTTAGTTCATCTGCGGTTTTGGCTGCAGCATCTTTTGCGGCAGCCATCATTGCAACGCCGCCGAGAGCATGGACATTAAACATCCACACGCCAAGCCGTGTTACAGCCCTGCTTGCTCCGGCAACGGTATTTGGAATATCCTTGAATTTGCCGTCGAAAAATAGGCGGGAGGGAGAAAGCGCGCTGACGACTTTCGGCGCTCCCTGCGAAGTTAAAAGCTCCAATCCAACCTTTAACGCCCCGACTTCCGGACCGATTAGGCCCGCCAAAGACGACGCTTCGCCAAGCGTCTGCGCATCGAGAGCGACTATTATTTTTTCTTTTGGATTCACTTTTGTATCCTTTTAACTATTTCATCGGTCAGAAGATTCACAAGAGCTTCGTTGTCAACGTTTATTTTTTCTTTCGGTTCTTTTTCACAGGCTCTGCATGAATCGCACGGATTAGAACGCGATTTTATGCCGAGTTTCTGCCTTAAGTCGATAAGTTTTTTTACTTCATTTTCAGGCAGAACCTTCACTTTCCCCAGCATTCTTGCGGTTGCCGTTACATTTGCCGCGTGCTCCAGCTTTTCAAGCTTGAAATATGCCGACTGAAGAGAATCTCCTACAGTAAGGCTGCCATGCCTATCAAGTATAATCGCATCTGCATCCTGAATAAGGTTTTTTATGGCAATAGCGCCTTCCTCGGTGCAGGGCGTTGCATATTCCGCTGTGGGAATCGACCCCATTGTAATTACGACTTCCGGAATTACGCATTGCGCAAGCTCTATTCCCGCGACCGTCAATGCCGTTGTGATCGGGGGATGAGCGTGAATCACTGCTTTAACGTCCGGCCGCTTTTCATACACCGCAAGATGCATCGATATTTCGCTTGAAGGGCGGCCGCTTCCGGCAACAACCGCGCCTTTCGTATTAATCGTAAGAAAGGAATCTTCTTCGAGCGCTCCTTTGGAGACGCCGCTCGGCGTAATGAGAATCCGATCGGGAGCTATTCTGAAGCTAATGTTTCCGTCGGTTGCTGCGACGAGTCCTTTTGCTTCGAGCTTTCGCCCGATATTGCAGATTTCTTTTCTTGGGTCCATGGTTCCTTTATTGTTTGCACGATTCCGGCCGCGTCAATTTTATAACGCATGCGCAGAACATCCTGCGGGCCGTGTTCGATAAATTTATCGGGGAGGCCGAGCATCTTAAGGCTGATGCCGGAAATATTATTGGCGGTCAGCCATTCGTTTACAGCGGAGCCGAAACCGCCAGCAAGGGCATTTTCCTCCACCGTCACCCATTTGACAACTTTCTTGGATATTTTCAGCAGCATTTCCGTATCAAGCGGCTTGATAAATCTTATATCTATGACACATGCGTTAATGCCGGCTTTGGCAAGATTTTTTGCGGCTTCGATTGCGCTCCAGACGCAGTTGCCGGCGGCAATTATCGCCACTTCCGGATTTTTATTGTCGAATACCATCTCCGCCGTGCCTAAGGGAAGTTTTTTATATTCGTTATCCACCGCAACGCCGATGGCCGATCCCCTTGGATATCTTACGGCCGTCGGCTTATCAGAATAGATGGCTGTGAACAGCATATGCTTCAGCATGTTTTCATCGCGCGGCGCCATCATAACCATATTTGGAATAGTTCTTAAAAACGAAAGGTCGAATGAGCCATGATGTGTGGCTCCGTCATCGCCGACTAGCCCGGCTCGATCCAGAGCGAACGTAACCGGCAGGTTCTGCAGGCAGACATCGTGCAGAACATGGTCAAAAGCTCTTTGCAAAAATGTTGAATAGACCGCAACTACAGGCCTGAAGCCTTCCGTCGCAAGCCCCGCTGCAAAAGTCACAGCGTGCCCTTCCGCAATTCCGAC
>JACPAJ010000108.1 GCA_016180865.1 Deltaproteobacteria bacterium | reverse complement strand
CTATGCATGGTACGGCCACTTAAAGGACATGAAGGGGCGAGCGCTCATGCTGGCGATACTCGTGAGCTGGGGCGTAGCGTTCTTTGAATATTGCCTTCAAGTGCCGGCCAAGGCCTAGGTTTGATCTATGCAACTAAGCGAGCTAAGCGCGGGCATCATATTTTGGGGAATGATGATCAGCATTGTCGGCTGGGCTTTTTTCAGGGTCGGAAAAAAGAACGCCGACATTCTTACCGTCATCACAGGGCTGGTGCTGATGATCTATCCATATTTTATTTGGTCGCTTGGTTGGAGCATTTTTACAGGCGTTGCCGTCTGTGCCGTCTATTATTTTCTTAAACGCGTGGTGAATTTGTAGGTAACAGATTTTTGCAACCTACTCTCCTTCATATTTTTCACCTAAATATTTGCCATCGACAGTAAAATAATATGTCCTGTCTACCTGGGCCTGCTCGTCTGCCGTTATATCCCAATAGATGCCATAACCAACGATATCACCGGTGCCGCTTGGCTTTTCGGGCAAACGCACTGCGTTCCATTTTCTAACACCAAACTCGTAAGTGATATCGCTTCTTTTCTCCTTAAGCAGTTTTTTCTGTGCCGCCAGTTCATCTTCAATCTTCTCCCGCGCTTTTTTTTCAATATCGCTTAGTACCATAGATTCGCTCTGTTTAGCCCCCGCCTCCCGGAGATATTCAAGCTGTTTCTCCGGAGTTAAGGCCAAGAACCATGCGGCCGACAACTCCTGCCCTTCAAAATCGCTTCGCGTGAAGCCATATCCATTTAGCAGTTTATAGAATCTATCTTTCTGATCCGTGGAGTATTGCGATTCTTGATAGATTTCAATCAGGCGCGGTTTGATTCCCTGCCGGCCGGATTGGCTCAGCCCATCATAAAAAGCGGCTAATGCATCGACCTCGCCGGCATCCAGCTTACCGTTGTCTTCAACGGTAAAAAGATCCACCATGCCGTTCAGTTTGTCTAAATTTGGCATACGACCCTCCTTGGTTAAATTTCTAAGCCTTCATGTTGACATATTGCAGGGGGATGCCGAGGTCCTGGGCGTTGAGAGTCTGTATAACCGCCTGCAGATCGTCTATCTTTTTGCCCGACACCCTCACCTGCTCATCTTGAATTGATGCTTGAACTTTAAGGTTAAGCCCCTTGATTATCTTCACTATCTTGTGGGCGATTTCCATTTCTATCCCTTCTTTTATCTTTACCTCTCTTTTAAGAAGCCCCTGCCCTGTCGGCTCAAAATCTTTGAACTCAAGACATTTGGAATTGACTTTTCTTCTTATGCAGTGGGTCGTTATCATGTCTTGGAGCGCTTCCATCTTCATTTTGTCGGAGGTTACTATGTTAATCACCTTGTCCTTCTTGTTGAGTTCGATCGCAGTTCTAGAATTCCTGAAATCAAAACGCGTGGCGACCTCTTTTATGCAATTGTTCACCGCGTTATCAATTTCCTGCATGTCTACTTTATTCACAATGTCGAATGACGGCATATTGCCATCATTAGCGACTCAAAAGGTTTCAGTCAAGCCTTTACTTTTATCTTTTATCTATGTTTACAAGGTCTGCGGCCTCACCGGAAAATGAAGCAAGGCAGAGGTTTGTATCGAAAAAAAATGCACTTTTTTTGCCTTGTAACCCCTTAAAATCCATGCCAATTTGCTATCTGACGGATTTAGGGTTCAAAAAAGAACGCAACTTTAGCTGTTACCCTGCCGATAATACTAGTGAAGGTTGTAAATTGGCAAAAACAACCCAAATTAAATTAGGAGGAATAAATTATGAAAGTTACTGAACAAGTGGCAGCCGCCATAAATGATTATGCTGGCAAGGAAATTGTCAGACCAGAACATGTTGGGCAAGACATTGGTATAAGCATAGGTGATTATGGTATTGCTCAGGTCGAAATTTCGGAGAGTGCTCAATCTAACTCTGAGCATATTCTATGGAAACGTACTTTTTTAAATTTTAGTGGCGATGTGACAGAATGTTATTACAATTATAACAAACCAAAAAATAAAGTTGTGGAAAATATAAATAAAGTTGTGGAAACTATTTCTCCAGAAAAGGCGCTTATTATCATGTATGCCATTAATGAAAAAGTTGATATGCATATTCCACTCAATCTATATGATAGCGAGATTGCCGATGCAGAGGCACTCAGGGCCAGCATGAATCCACAGATAACTGCATTTTAATTAAGTACAATGTACAATGGGGTCAGACTATGGTATTCAAGCCAACCGATTTATGACATTCAATAAAAAACTCTACCGATCTGTTGTATGTCCTTTCATTCTTTGAAGAAAACATGCAACCTGGCAATTCGCCCATTTTTTTGTGATAGTCGATACATTCGCAACACCGCCCTTTTCTTGAACATGGCTCATATGTGCAAGCGCAACGAGCCTTGTTTTTATTGTTCATGCATTCCATGGTGATACGCTAATATAATTTTATAGCAACGGCAAGTTTATTTTACCCATGAATAATGTGATCTTTAGCCCGACCTCCTGAAATTTAATAGTTGACATCTATCCATCTGTGTACTAGTACGCTGATACATGGAAACTGCATGGCGAAACGAACTTATTAAACTTATACTTTCGATCAGAAATGGGACCGAAGCGAACCATTTATTAGAAGCCATTCTGACGCCAGCTGAATTGAAGGAATTTGCCAAGAGGTGGCAAATCGTTAAACTGCTGTCAGAACGCCATACACAGCGTTTCGTTAGGGACAAGGTTAAAGTTTCCATAGCAACTGTTATTAGAGGTGCAAGGGAAGTAAATTATGGGAACGGCATTTTTCAAAAGTTTTATTCACGTCTTTATCCCAAGAGCTCCTAATTGGTGGCTGGCATAACGCCGCCTAATCACAAGACTAATCACAAGACGAAGCAATCCAGTGTAACTAATTGATTTCGCTGGATCGCCACGTCGGCCAAAAGGCCTCCTCGCGATGACAACTCGCATTTCGCGACAGACTCTAAATAGTACGTACAGCGGGGTAATGTGTCCCCTTTACAATCGCCTAAAAATATGGTGAGTCTAGCGTATGCTCAACGCCACACAAATCAAGGCTGGACATATTTTAAGGCTCGATAACATTATCTATCGCGTACTTAAGGTGTCGCACCTGACGCCGGGCAAGGGAAACGCGCAGGTGCAGGCCGACATTCGCAATCTCAAGACCGGCATCAAGACCAACATACGCCTTCGCCCGATGGATACGGTTGACAATGTGGATACCGAAGAGAGAGCGATGAGCTTTTTATATCAGGACGGCCAAGTCTATCATTTTATGGATCCTGTAACCTTTGAACAGACGGAACTGCATGAAGAACAGCTGGAAGATATGCTCCCCTACTTAAAGCCCGAGGCCCATATCCTGATGCTAAGTTGTGAAGGAGAACCCATAAGCATCCGTCTGCCTGACAAAATGAGTTTTACCGTGGTTTCCTGCGACCCGCCATCCAAAGGTTCGGCCGGCAATTTGAAAGATGCAACGGTCGAAACAAACGCCATCTTCAAAGTGCCAATGTTCATCAAGCCCGGAGATGTCATCGTAATAAACACCGAAACCGGCGATTATGTTGAAAAGGGATAGGAAAACCTTTAACGTGGATATAATTCATCTTCCATATTTTGACCGTTGAGGATGTTATGCAGGGCCCTTTTCATCCCATCAAAGTCAAAGACATGGCCTTCGAACTTCATCTCTCTTGCGGCGTAGAAGCTCAGCCTGAATACTGGAGTGATGTTGTTTGCAACGCTTAAGTTGTCATAGCCTGCGGCATCGCCTGCAACATTAGGTTGTAAGAGCAAGAACTGAACATATCCGTTATATTCCCCTGCAAGTGCCGAAAGTCGTTCCTGCATCTCTGGCATTGTGGATGGATGCAGATTGTAACAGACCACTGTTATTCCCTTTGGATATCCATTTCCTAACGCCTCGACATAATCGGCTATTGTGTCAATAACCGTAACATCCTTTGGAAATGGAAGTTCTGCTGGAACCGATCCAAAACCCATATCTACAAAATCAGGACCGGCATCATAGACAAAGCCACGGGAAAATGGCAGTATATTTTCATATGACCATGCCATTCCTTGCCAGAACATTTCCCAGTTTGCGATGATGCCGTCTCCATCAATATCATTTGCATATAAAATACCTAAATCCCTTGCATCGGTCATATTCAACTCTGTTAAAGAAACCTTTTCTTCTCCATCTTTGGCTTCTTCTTTGTTGCCCTCTTTTTCTTCGACATCTTCGGAACTCTTTTCTTTGGCAAGTTCTTTTCTCCCGGCATATATGATCAACAAATCATTATCATCCCTTATCCCCATGTCCAAAAAACTGGCCGCATGGCATTCTACAAGCCTCGTAATCCTTTGCACAGGATTTGGGATTTCATTTAAAATGGCCGCAAAATCGACCGCCGCCATGCCATCGGAAAGAAAATGTTTAGCCCCTTCTCCTCCGCCATGACCTAAAACCAGCGTATCAACCTGATCGCCTGCACCCATACCGCTGGCATTGATAGCGCCCACCGCAAGTCTCATTGCCCTATCGGTTGGGCGAAGGATAACGACCCTGTCATCATAAGGCCATAAATTGTTTGCATCCATCAAAAGATAAATTTTGGAATAGCCGCCCTCCAGCCATTTATTAACAAGATCTTTTGTAATGCCCATGTCTAATTCGCTTAGCCCTGTCCAATCTCCCCAGTGTGCCGAGGAATTGTGAATCAACCCAACCCTTGTGACCTTTGTTTGGGGATCAGCTGCTATTTGCATATCTTCTGTCGGTAGCAAAGTAAATGTATCGATTTTGGATGCATCCGGCTTAAATGCCAAAAGCGAATTCATTTGAGATGTAACATCATACCAATTGCCCTCGTGATCAACCGCTTTTACCTGTGGCACAAATGCAATTTTATATTGATCAAGCAATCCATAATTTGACACCTTAATAAATACATGTTCCCCTTTTGCGGCCTCCAACTGTTTTTTGAAAGACTCTTCATACGCCTGACACGCTTTGCACTTTGGCAAGCCAAAAACGACGTAGGCAAAATGACCTTGACCTGCTTTTTTTACTTTTGAAAGCAGGTTGTTAAGTTTAACCTCCGCCCTATCCTGATCGGTGATTTCTATAATCTCCGATTCAAATGGTGCCGTGCCAAACGCTTGTGAGGCAATCAAATTGGCAATCGATGTCAATTCCGACAAAACCATATTTATCTTTCTTCTTCCTTCCTCCGCCCAACAGACACGCCTTGACCTTCCAGCACCTTGCTAGTGGAAAGGCCATGAATAGTAAGGCCGCTAAGGTTATATCCTCCGGACACAAAAACATCTTCAGTAAAATTCTTTCTATATTCCCTTTCCGGATCGTTTGGATGGTGATAATGTATCGTATATTCCGCCATCATAGTATTCTTAATATAGAGTTCCGGCTGGTAACTACCTGCCAATAATAGTCTTGGGGCCTCAAATGAGAGGCGAACAGTGTTATTACCCAGCTTAACCGCCTCGATAGCGCCGGAAAAGTAGCTATTTCCCTCACTATCCGTCATCTCAACACCAAACTCACGCGAAAGATTTTTGGTTTTATATATTACCGAATCTAGATCGTAGACACTTTTCTTGGACGGTATGAAAAGGTCGATGTGAAAGACCTGGCCTGCATGGACATCTGACTCAACGACCTTGATGGCGGCAGATTCTATCAATCTGCGAAGGCCATTAAGTGAGGCCTCACATGCTTCTGCCAGTGGATCTGCGGGTTTTTCTTTTTTTTCTTCTGGTTTCTCCGGTTTAAAGGGATCTTCTTTTTTCTCCTCTTCAACCTGCTCTATTTTTGGCTGCTTAAGCATACTTCTGTCCTTTGGATACTGCGGGATGTAAGAAGAAACTGAAATATTCTGTCTCCATTCAAGGGTGGCTATCCACGGTTTTTCTATTTTGCCTTTTTCGGCACTTTCTACCGGCAATGTAAAAACGCTCTTTCCTCCAAGGCTTCCGCCACTGCTCAAATAACGCTCTGCACGCTTGCGTTCATAATAACCTTCGAATGCCATTGGAAATTTTAAACGAGTTTTATCTGCAACCGGCCAATTTGATCCTGCAGTAAGCTCGATTCCGCCGAAATCAAAAGCGTGTTTTGCGCCGGCAATGACCGGAACGAATTGTTCCAAACCTTTGTCAACATCGATATAAACCATCACCCATGGAAACGGCATAAGATATGTCGGCGTAGAAAGGTTAATGCTGTCAAATAGCGAACTGCCTTTTGATACAAATCTCTTTTTGGCATACAATTGGGCCATTTCATTTTCCCTATCTTTCACTTCAACCTCAAATGAGAGCGAATTTGTGCGAGGCGTATATTCGGGCGGCAATGGGATATCGATCGCATAGGCAGCATCCATCCCGTCTCTTTCCTGAAGGACCGCCGTCATTTTTCTCTCCATATCTACCACTCCAGCCCGCGAAGATCCTTTAACATTCAATGTCACCGGCAATTCATCCGGAAGCTGTAACATTTGTTCCTTATCATATATGACGTTTTTCACCCTGAACGGTATCCTAATAATCGCATCCGAAACCCTCTCGGGATCTTCGATCGAAAGGAGCATTGTCCTTGCGCTATCTTTGATATTCGCAGCCCCTTTAATGGGGATCTTTGCACGAATCGGTTTCTGCATATGCTCCAAATATATTGCCGCGCCATTAAATGGGTAAACACCCGGTTTTATCCAAGGGCGCACCGGAGATGTTGCAACATATGCATATACACCTTCCGAACTCGGAACATCATCAAACGCTGACCAGCTCCTTTTGCCTATCGAACCGTCGCAGCCGGTCACATTGATAACATTGGCCACATGATTTGCCTTAAGCCTGTTGCCGTAATATTTTAACTCATCCGGCATTCTTAAGAATGTCAACAGGTGTGTGCTGGTTGCGTAGGCAATGGCGGCCATTTGAGGGCCATCGGGATTGGTCAACGCCTCTATCACATCAAGTGGCAATTCAACTTCATCGCCTGCCACACGCATCCTCGGCAGATTGTAGACAAGGAGGTAATCATCCGTGCTCTTTGCTAAAATTTCCGGATGTTGTACCGAATTTATCACGTCCTTTGCGACCACCCTGAATTGATACGGCTTTTCTATCTGATGTGTAGCATCTGCCTGAAGGCATGCCCTAACGCCGCCTTCATGGATGACAGATTTTCCCTCAAGACCGTCGATCTGATACCACTCGATATTGACCGGATCACCCTCCGGATCGATCACCTTGGCATCCATGCAGAAGAGTTGACCCTCTCTGACATGCTTTGGCGCCTTTGCCAAAAGCCTTGGCGGCTCATTATCGTTAAAGACCGAAAATTCTCTGGTTGCATCTAAATTGGGTTCAAACGCCGGAAACTGGCCGTCGAGGTTGGTTATCTCTGCATGCATCTTCACTTTAATCCTGTATTGTTCATGATTATCGTAATTTCTGGCGGCTGTAAGAGTGAGCTTATTCTCTTCCGGGTCATATTTTGCAAAGAAGCGGTCTTCGGCTCCTTTTGGAACCTCAACGTCCATTTTTATATCATATTCAAGCCCCACAACATTAGTTTTAAAAACACCTTCAAAGACGACCGTCTCCCCTTCCTTAATATCGATAGCTGGAGGGAGGTTAATCTCATATGTGCCTGTCTTTCTGACATCGTCTAAGAGCAGTTCACCGACTTTATGTTCATTGCTGACATCTGCTTTTAAGAATTCCCTCAATCCGCAAAAAAAGCGGTATCCCTCGGCAGTTCGCATCAGCCAGCGACTGTCTTTTGGAAGTTTGATATCCTCACAGATCGGAAAATAGTCCGGATTGTTTATCGACGGGGCAAAAGATTTTGAAATACCATAGATAAAATGCGTGTCGTCATAGGCAATGAGATTGGCAAGCAACTTGACGCTTTCTTCTGATCGCCCTTCATAGATGCCGCTTGTGGCGGCGGCCATAAATAGCCTCTCAAACCTCTCATAAAAATGCGGGCCAAGCTGTTCCTTGAATGAGGCGGCATTTTCAGGCAGAACGCCAAAACGTTCGATGCGCGTTCTCAGCGCCTCAAAGTCAAAATCGCCCTCGAACATCACGGTTGATAAAAATTGATTAAAATAGAATTCCTCTTCGCGAAGGTGTAATAGGACCTTTAATTTAAAAAATGACTTTTCGCATATTAGTTCCCTGAATTCCGAAACCGTCTTTGGCGTCATGCCATGAAGCTGACTAGCCTCTCTTACCGTTCTAAGGATATCTGTGACAAGCCGTCTCTCTTCGGAGGGCATGTCTTTATTTAGACTGAAAGAAAGGTCGGTCTTCAATTTATCTAAATCCATGAGGCCGTCTTTTAAATAGTTCTCTTCAATGATATGCGAGAAATCAAAGAATGAATACTCTTTGGGCTCAATTGTCCGGTAGGCAGGGACATGCGGTAGGCCACTTGTATTACCAATCGCCATAGTTTATAACTCCGGTAAAAACTCCCCCGTGTTATTATTATCGGTTTGAATAAGGAAAAGTTGCCTATATTTTATCTAAACATTGCAACTCTTCGTAATTACAAAGATTTTTTGCAATATATGTTTTATAGCAACTTTTTTCTACTGCCGCCGATACTAATAATGAGGCATAGGAGTTATATTATGGCGCTGCCAGAGTGTAAAAACGTTGGTGCTAGTGAAATGGGGCTTGCAATCCAATTGCAAGAATTGGAGCCCTTTGGCATTACTATCAGGCCAAATCCGCAAGACGATAACCTTTGCTATTACAGCGTAGAAGATAAATATTTAGACCCTGTAAACTTTGACAAGCCATATATCGACCTGCCAGGAAAGGTTTACAACGGCGGCAGATATCTATACTTCAATGAAGGCACAACAGACGAAATCCCGCCTGAGTTTGCAGGAAAAGATTTTCCCGAAAATATGCAGATTACCTCGTTTCTTGTGCTTGAATTGGAAGATTCGGGTTTTACAGGCGTTAAAGAAGATATATGGAATATTGAAGAAACCATTAAAGGCTATTTCCAAACACAATCCGATACCGAATTTGAGCTTTATGCATCCCGCCTGCATTCAGATAAGGCCGGTAATTATCGGCAATTTACGGTCTACCGTGCTAAATCGGATGTAGCCCAGCTAAAGGTCAATTACCGCCCGCTTGTTAAGGAAGACTGCATCGGAAAGAGACCATATGAAGAAACCGACGCAATTTCCCAAATACCTCCAACAGAAGTTGATCAATTCGTGAAAAGGATTATTGATACAGCAAGGGTCCAGGCGGTGGATGGAATGTCTGGAGAGGTTCCGTCTATAGTGTTTGCCATCGACCACTCCGGCACTATGGAGTACGCAATCGATTTAACGATAAAAAGTGTTGCCAAGCTTGTAACCGCCTTGATGGCAGAAGGGGTCAAAAAGGTAAATGTCGGGGCAGTTCTTTTTAATGATACGAATAGCATAACATCTTTATTGCCTCTAGGGCCCGTTAATGCAGACACAATAGGGATGATTTTTGACCGGCTGGGCGGCATACGCTTTCGCGGCGGATCTGAACCGGTTGGAGAAGCCGCCATTGTCTCTATCAGTATGTTAAAAGAACAGCCAGGGAAGATGAAACAGGTAGTCGTCCTGACCGATGATGATGGTCTTTTTGAGGATCAAATAGCGCCTCCTACCCTTAATGATGCCATTTTAAGAGGAAAAAGGGCAAATATCGCAGTGCAACTTTATAAAATCGAAGAGGAGGATAAGTTGAGATGTAATAGCGATATCTGGGCCGTTGCACAGGTTCAAAAGGTCCTTATCATGGAAGGAAGAAACGCCGTAGTTAGACTTGCAACTAGTTTCGAAGATATGGAAATACGCCTTGAGGCGGCCGACACCCTTGTGCAGATGGGCGAATGGTGGTGGAAAAACGCTGTGCGTCAGATAGCGGAGTCATCAAGCGATAAGGGAATACGCGAAAGGGCCAAAGCCAAATTGGAAAGAGGAAAATAGCAAACTGCCGTCTTTTATGAATGATCTAGAACAGCGTCTTCTGTATCAGGCGAATCAGGTTTTTTAGGCTCTTCAGCAGGGCCGGCATTTTTGTACAACGCATCGGCTCCTTTAATAAGGGCTATAGGATAATCCGAAACAGAGATAGAAAATATCTCCGATGTATAAGGAAAAGTCAGACGCATACTGGCACGTTCAGGTTTTCCATCTCCATCATTGTCATTTAAAACAACGACCAAATCCCTTCCAACCTCAGCACATTCCACAGATCCGTTCGATTTTTCTCCTCTTAACCTGCAGGTAACTTCATTCACATGCCCAAATTGTTTCAAAGCCTGATTTAAAGCCGATTGTGCTTTTTTAAAAATACTTTTACTATTATCGGTAACAGGTCGACTGGAGCAAACCTCGGCATCTTCCAATTTTTTCAAGGCCTCATTTAAAACATATGCTTCAATTTTTACATCTAGATGTGAAGTGCATTCCGCATCAGGAATGCCATCCACATCTCTGCTTGTGTCCCCAACATCTAAGATGGTTGCTCCCTGCACATTCACTTTACCAGCAATGCTCGCATAATTCATTTCTATAATCCTGCCTGAAGGATCAACCCGCGTAACATCAATAATAACTTTTGGTGAGTCTGACATATATATTTTCTCCTTTCTACTTTTTCCCTTTTGTTATTCTTATCGCACATTCTCAAAAAAAGTTGCTAAGTTTTTTTTAAAAAAAGTATATTTTTTGAAGATGGCTTTTTTCTATAAAGATATTATAGGGTTACACCTCAAAACCCCAATATCAAAACACCAAATACCTATCCGCCTTTGAGAGCCTTAGGCCAATCACCATGTTTTTAGACAATTATAAAGGTTAACCGAATGTAAAATGTGACGAAAACTGTGCAGTTTTATCGGAATTATTTGAGCCCGTCTTTTGAGGAAAAGTTACGTCTTATAGGAAAGCCATTATTTTTCGTAGTGTTACGCTACCCGCCTACTTTTGGTATGACTTTTGCTAATACATGTCAAATGCAATGGCAAAAAAGAGGAGGACAATATGACGATCCAAAAAGTAGTAGAAGGGGCAGTGCAGTTCTGGCCTGCGGGTGCCGGCCTGTTTAAGCCGGTTGTTGCCGATATTCAAGACCTGCATCGGCGGTTTGTAGAACAGATCTTAAAGCCAAATCCTGCGGCGGAAATGCGATGCGGCGAATGGGAAAAGGCGGCGGACATATTTGAATCCGCTGGCGAACTCCGCCGAGCGATGTTCTGTCTGCACAAAGCGCTTGAAACGCGGCGGGGCGTCTTGAGCGGGCATTTTAAAAAGATTTCCCGTCTTTATTATCAGGTCGGCAATCACGAGCGGTCGAAAAGATATCTGGAATATGCGCGCGATCAACAGGTTGTTGAAAACAGGAAGCTGGCGAAGAGATATCTCGAAGAGCGCGGGTCGAAAATCAAACTAGCAGAGGTAATGAAGAATCTTAAAGATGAAATGCAGGATGAGTCACTGGTTTTCGAACGCAATTTGAAGGCATATATTGAAGAAACTGAAATTGCCGCGACTTGATATGAGAATGTTTACGGTTTAAATAATTTTCTTAAAAAATAACCAAATGTGGCTAACATCGTCCCAATAGCTACACCAAGCCTTGCATCCTTATCAAACTCATAATACCTACCATATCCTGCTTCCCAATCTAAAATGGTTGATAATGGCGGGCATGATTGCTATAATAGCAGATACCGTAGCCGCAGTCATCCTTTATCTCCGGTTACAATCAGATCCTCAAACGCCGCCTTGAATTGTATGTCGGAAAAACCACAAGACGAAAAACCACAAGACGGAGTCAGTCGGCACAACTGTCCAGTTTTCGTCAGTTTTATCTGGTGCGATGGTAAGATGACCAGATGGTGAGATGGCAAAATCGTGCGATAGAGTGATTGTTCGCATTGTTACATAATATATTGAAATATCACATCTTAAAATCATTTTCCCATTTCCCCTCTGGCTATCTGGCTAGCTTGCTATCTTGCCATCGAACTATCCTGGCATGCCTTTTGCTTATAAAACTCGGCAAAAGGAGTTTTGCTATGAGTGATATAATCCCGATGGAAAGAATCGAACAGCATATTCTATTGATTCGCGGCCAAAAAGTTATGCTGGATAATGATTTGGCCGAGCTCTATGGCGTTGCAACTAAAGTACTTGTCCAGGCCATTAAGAGAAACCTCGAAAGGTTTCCGGAAGATTTCATGTTTCAGCTTAATTATCAAGAGGTTGCTATCTTGAGGTCACAATTTGTGACCTCAAGATTACATGGCGGCAGAAGGTATCTACCATATGCATTTACCGAACAAGGTGTAGCTATGCTATCAAGCGTCCTAAATAGCAAAAGGGCAGTCCATGTTAACATTGAGATCATGCGTGCATTTGTTCGCCTACGCGAAATACTTGCAACACATAAAGAACTCGCCCACAAACTGAACGAGCTCGAAAGCAAATATGATGACCAGTTTAAAATCGTATTTGAAGCGATACGCCGACTCATGCTGCCGCAACAACTAAGGCGCCGGTCTGTACATTAGCTGTTTTCATCTCCACAATTTTATGCTAATCACGCACGGTGCTTAGAATCGATAACATTGAAAAGTTCTACGGGAAACAGGTCCTATTTCGGGATGCCAGCCTTCAGGTGCAGCCGCATGAGCGCGTCGGCCTTGTAGGCAGAAACGGGAGCGGCAAATCCACCCTTCTTCAGATGATACTTGGCGAAACCGAACCCGATGAAGGCAATATCATCGTTCCAAAAGGCTATCGCATCGGCCATGTCGCGCAGCATCTTCATTTTACGGAACCGACCGTATTGCAGGAAGGCTGCCTCGGCCTGCCGCCCGATGAAATCTACGATCACTATAAAGTCGAAGCCGTGCTCTTCGGCCTTGGCTTTACAGAAAAAGACATGCAGCTGCCCCCAATGAATTTTTCGGGCGGATTTCAAGTTCGTCTGAACCTTGCAAAAGTCCTGGTTTCGCACCCTAACCTGCTCCTTTTGGATGAACCGACGAACTATCTGGACATCGTCTCCATCCGCTGGATAATTAAGTTCCTAAAAAGATGGCCGCATGAACTCATCCTCATCTCCCACGACAGAGAGTTCATGGACAGCATAACAACGCACACGGCGCTTATTCACCGGCAGAAAATCCGCAAGCTCGAAGGCGATACTGCAAAAGTCTATGCGCAGATAGCGCAGGACGAAGAGGTTCATGAAAAAACCCGCGCGAATGAAGCCAAGCAGCGCGAACATATAGAAGCGTTCGTCGAAAGGTTCCGCGCGCAGGCAAGCAAGGCGGCTATCGTCCAATCGCGCCTTAAACTTCTTGAGAAGCTGCCGCAGCTTGAAGAACTGGAGGCGATTTCCGATCTTGATTTTGCGTTTCGCTACTCCCCTTTCGAGGCGAAAAGATTGATGGAGGCTTCCAACCTGACTTTTGGTTACGATAAAGCAAATCTGCTCATCAAGGATCTTAGCATGAGCATCGGTTCCAAAGACCGGATCGCCATAATAGGCAAAAACGGCAAGGGCAAATCGACGCTCATCAAACTTTTAGCCGGCGAACTTTTGCCGCTGCAGGGAACGATAAACAAGCATCAGCTCCTTAAAGAAGGATATTTCGGGCAAACCAATATCGACCGCTTGAACTCGACGGCTACGGTCGAAGAAGAGATCGGCTCCGCAAATCCAAGTCTTGGAAGGACGGCCGTCCGCACCATTTGCGGAACAATGATGTTTGGCGGCGAGGCCGCGGAAAAAAAAGTGCAGGTATTGTCTGGCGGCGAACGAAGCAGAGTCATGCTTGGCAAAATAATCGCAGCGCCGTCGAACATGCTGCTCCTCGATGAGCCGACAAATCATCTGGACATGCAATCGATAGATGCAATGGTCGAGGCGCTGGAAAACTTTGCAGGAGCCGTTATTATCGTTACGCACAGCGAACTTGTGCTGAGAACGCTGCCGACAAGATTATTGGTGTTTCAGGATGATAACGTTTCTTGGTTCAACGGAACGTATGATGAATTTTTGGAGAAGGTCGGCTGGCGCGAAGAAAATGAAGAAGTAGTTGCAACCACTGCCGCAGTGAACCCAAAAAAGGCGTTGCGGCAAAATCGCGCGGCGATAACAAAGGAGCGTTCCAAGGTTATAAAACCGCTGCAGGACGAAATGAAACGGCTGGAAGAACGGATCATGAAGCTCGAAGATGAAGAGGCGGCTCTTAACACCGGACTCACATCTGCAACTCACGCCCAAATGGGCAGCGAAATCGCCGCGCTTTCAAAATCGGTCAAAAAAATAAAGGCGGAGATAGACTCATGCTTTGAAAGGCTTGAAACAGTCACGAACGAACACGATAAACTAGCCGCCGAATTCGACGCTCGATTGGCAGAGTTGGACCTGCCAAAAAAATAAGCTGGTAATTAACAGCATTCTGCGCCGCCGCAACCGCAGGCGGCCTTGTCTTTTTTAACCCACGTTTGAAGTATATATGATGCACAGCCAACTCCGGGCGTAACACTCAAAGCCTTTACCGGGCAATTTATTGCGCAGGCGCCGCATTCCATGCAGGCATCTTTGTCCGCAATCTCTGCCTTTTTTGCGTCAATTCTGAACACTCGATGCGGGCAAACATTCATGCACATGCCGCAACCGATGCAAACATCGCTATCCAGTTTTAATGTGGCGACATTTTTTAAATACCTAAAGCCCTTCATAAAGCACCTCCATTCTTATGCCCGCCAACGGTTTAGTGGCGGGCTATCCATAATGCGCATGATAGAACGACTGCGGCAATTTGGATCGGTATTGCCAGCCTCATCTCCTTTTCAACTCCTGTTGGAGATGTAAATGGCGTAGCGCCGGTAAATGTCAAGGCAACATACGAACTGACCGATGATGCAAATATTAAAATTGCCGCTACTGACATAAATCCAAGCTGTTCATGGATAAAGAGGCAAAACAGCGTGCTCAGAACGAGGCCCGTCAAAGCCCCCTTCGCTGCAAAACTTCTTCCCGGCAGCCAGGGAAGAAAAAGCGGCGCAATTACAGCACCCGAAAGAAGCCCGATAATATATGCCGCCGAGCCAAAGATGCCGCGATACAGCTCCCAATGAAATGAGAAGAGGCCGTTTCCAATGTTTGAAATGACAAGAATAGCAGCAATGATTAAAAAAGAGACCTTGAGCCTGGATGCAAGTTCGTTGGGAGTTAAAACGAATCTTTCCCAGAGACTGAATGTCACTTCCCTCATTTCCGCGTCCGCCACTTTGCCGTTATCGATAAACCGTTTGATATCCCCTGCCCTTATCGGACCGAATTTTACTTTAAAGCCGCTATTTTTCATAACTTCATGCGCTGCAACTCCCGGCGCTGAAAGCTGTGGAAGAATTAATTCCCTGTGGCTTACAAATGTTTCTAATTCCACTTTCTTTATCATCTTGACCAGCTCGCGCGTGGAAAATGTCCCTTTGCCGGCGGCGCACCAAACGTTTACACCGCGCGTGTTCAAGACAAGAATCCATGCATCTATACCGGCAAGATTGCTTCGCAAAAGATCAAAACTCATCTTGTAATTGGCGGAAACAAAGACCGGAGAGTCCGGCTTCGGCGTGCCAGTTTTGTAAAGGCCAGGCGCTGCCCTGTATTTATTTCTCCCAATGCCGATGCGCATCTTGAACATGCCAAAATAATCACGCCACGAAAGCCTTGTTTCGATCGATGCTACATTTGCATTTTCCATAAAAAACCTTAAAATTCTTTCACCATTTTTTTAAATTCATCCAATGCATCTTTGTTTATGCAATAGCACGTGCTTGGTCCGCATATAGCCCCCTTGATAAGGCCCGCCGTTTTTAGAACCTTAAGATGCTGGCTCACTGTTGCCTGGGCGATCGGCAGAATGTTCACAATTTCGCCGCAGATGCATTTATCGGCTTCTTTCAAATGCTCGAATATCTTCATCCTTATGGGATTGCCAAGCGCTTTGCACATTTGGCTCAGGTCACTGCTTGTTTTCTTCTTCACATATGCTCCCGGTTATTAATCGTAAATTTACGATAAAGAGAGCATGTTGTCAAGACTTTTTTAGCAACTTTGACTGTAGAGGTTCCCGTCTTATCAGCGCCGCCTATTTCATATTCAAAGGCGTTTCCGCACCGGTCACCGTTGGCAACTATTAAGCTAATTAGGAAAGCCTAATACTAATATACGATATCAAAACGCCAGATATCTATTCGCCTTTGAGAGCCTTAGGCCAACGCGGCCGAGTTGATGAACCCCGCTAATCCTTGCCTGCCGCCGTTTCGCTATAATATCCGCTACCGTGACATGCCCGAGTCCCGGCACCTTTAACAAGAGTTCCCTCGAAGCCTTGTTCACATCCACGGGAAATATCTCCGGATGCCTTTCGGCCCACATCTCTTTTGGATCGCGTGAAAGAAAAAGATTTCCCGCTCCGTCGAAAACGATATCGCTCATGCCAAAACCATATTTCCGGAGCAGAAAATCGACCTGATAAAGCCTGTGTTCGCGCATAAAGGGGTCTGTTGTCCCCCTCACCCCGTCCCTCTCCCACGGAGGGGAGAGGGGGTCACTCTGATAGGCGCTGAAATATATGCGGTGCATATTGAGCCGTTCATACATTCCGTGCATATATTTGACGATCTCATCATCTTTCTCCCCTGCTGCACCGACAATGAACTGCGTTGTTTGCTTAACGCGTTCATACCTTCCGCCCTTGCCGGTCAATTTACTTATGAATTTTATCGGCTCGACGATGTCTTCTATGAACCTCTTCTTGCCGGAAAGGCGCGCCATGTTCGCCTCTCCCGGCGTTTCTATATTAAGCGATACCGCGGTTGAAAGTGAAACGGCTTCTTCTATCGCGGGCATGCTTGCACCTGGAATGATTTTCAAATGAATGTAGCCGCGAAAAGAATGGTTCTTTCTCAATATTGCGGCCGTGGCGTTAAGCTTTGCCATGGCAGAGTCCGGCGAACCGGTAACGCCGGAGCTTAAAAAGAGGCCGAAAACCTTTTTTCTGTTGTAATGACCCATAAAGGCCTTGGCCATTTCTTCCGGAGCAAGGCTTAACCGCCGCAGGTCTTTTTCTTCGCGCAACGGGCAATATTTGCAGTCGTTCGAGCAGACATTGGAAATGAGCGTTTTGAAAAGGACGGTGCTGCCGCCGTTCGGCAGGATGACTGGATAAATCCATCTGCCGTCGGCTCCCCTCTTTCTGCGCTCGTCCTTGCTGGAACTGCACGCACACGCCAGATCATACTTGGCGTCCGACGAGAGTATCTCCAGCTTTTTCTGAACATCCGGCTGGCTGATAATGGCGGGCATGATTGCTATATAGCAGATACCGCAGCCGCAGTCATCCTTTATCTCCGGTTACAAAATATCTTTTTGCCGTTAGCAATTATCTTAACCTGCTCACGTATGGATTATCCTTTATATAGAACCGGTAAGGCAATTCACGGCCGCCGCTTATTCCGATCCTTGTCGTAACTACAATTTTTTTCGGC
>JACPAJ010000107.1 GCA_016180865.1 Deltaproteobacteria bacterium | reverse complement strand
GTCATTGCGAGGAGCCCTAGGCGACGCGGCAATCCCCCGCGTGCACTTGTCGAACCACAGGGGTTCGACTACTTTTCCTGACCACCGTGACGGCGTGACGTCGGTGACACCAAAAAGGCGAGTTTTTTTAGACAGTGAGCAAAAAAGTTTGTCGTGGACTGAAAACAAAAGCTGTGGTTTACGAGAGATGAAGGAGGAAAACTTATGGTTCGCCCAGAACAAGGAAGTGACTACTCTCGACTTTTCAGCAGTGGCTACTACGCCAAAAGTGACGAAAAGGAAATCCTTGCACAACGTCTAACTGAGTACCTTAAAAACGAAACCTTTGACCAAGCTCTTGACGTCGGACCTGGAGACGGAAGGATTACACGTCTGATCGCCGAGCGAAGCAAAGGTCTAACAGCTGTAGAGGTAGAGGAGGATTACCGTCGTTCATTTCGCCAAAATTTCCCCAAAGCCAAACTGTTCGAGACGCCCATCCAGCAGACAAACTTTCCCTCGCAAAGTTTTGATCTTATTCTGGCCTCCCACGTGTTTTACTACCTCCCAATAACCGAGTGGCACAGTCAACTCACGCGTTGTTATGAATGGCTAAGGCCAGAAGGAAGACTTATTTGCATACTCAACACCCCTGAATGTGAGTGGTGGGAGTTTTATCGCATACTTTCGGAAAGGCTGAAAGTTGTACCTGGCTTTGCTTACACAGATGCACGTGCTTTTTTTCAAGCTACCTGCGGCGGAGTCAGTGAATGCATAGAATACGATTCGAAGCTGGTTTGGCAAGGTGACCGCAACGGCTTGATTGAGTTTCTGCTAGCGATCTTTCTTGCACTTCCACTTGAAATGATTAACGAACACAACTCACGCATCGTCAATGATTTCATAGATGAGCACACTGCTTCCGATGGTTCGTTCTCTGTAGGCGAACGAGCAGTGATCGGAATCTGGAAGAAGGCCAAGAAGTAGTCACCACAAAAAGAGTTCCTTTTCTTCCCGTCACTCCCCCGCCGCAATTTATTGGCGGGATGGGGACGCTAGAAAAGACAACTTTATCCGTGGGCCTTTACCTCTGGCCTGGGTCCCCTAGGCCGCAAGATTGAATTCAATAGTTTGATATTCGACCACTGGCATCTTGACCGTTCTGCCAGATTCAATAGTTACCTTTACCCGGAGAGCGCCTACTTCTTCAAAGAATAGAATGACCTTATTCAAGTTGGAGACATCTATCTTCGTTATCTTGGCCAGCTCGTAAACAGACTTTGGTTTATAGACAAGGATGTACTTAAGGATATAAATGTTCTTCACGAACTTATCAAAATCCTTCTTATTATCGAAGCTGATCTCAAAATGCGGGGTCTTGACCTTACCCTTTTTAGCCTTGTGAAGAGCTTTCTTGAATCCCTTAAATATTTCATCCGCTGTCTTAAGTGATACTATCAAATGTTTCATATCTTAACCTCCATATTGGTTAAAACCAGTTCTCTAAAGTCTCTTATCAACTTATCCTCATTTACATACTCATAGGGCAATTCTTGGTCATTCAAATGTATATGCGGTCCCTTTGGATGATGGTTGTCCATCAACACATGCTTGCCGGTTCTGGTATCCGTAAAGATCAATCCGTATTTCACACCATCTGGATATCTTGAAGACCTGTCAACATTGAAGATCTCCATTGCCATGACATAGTGATCATGAATGCGCGCTTTGTGCCAATAAACCAGCGTAGCTTTCATATTGGTATAATATTACCCATATTAGGCCCAAATGTCGAGTTTTATTTTAGGGACAGATTCTACGATTATCCTTGAAGGGACGCTTCAAACCCTCAGCCAAAGGCGGACTGGGTTCCGACTGAGGCGGGCACTCATGAGTTTACGAATGGGTCGCCGAGGAAGTCCTTGAGGCGAGAGCCGAAAGGGAGACTGGTTTCGTTATTCACCGTGACGGCGTGACACTGGTGACGGTAAAAAGGCAAACTTTTATAGGAGGTGCGAAGAAAAGCTTACCTTGACCGACTTGCTGACGAGATAACCTTGGCCACAGTTCTGTAGAACTTTTCCGGTGCTTCACCCATAATAAAGTGACCACAACCTTTGAACTCAATGGCGTTGACTTTGTTTTTCCGGATAAATTCCTTCGTTTGTTTGGGGAAATTGTCGACGGGGATGCTTATCCAAAGGCTATCGTTATGATTCTGACAATAAAGCGCAACCAGTGTTGGAACCAACTTGTCGCAACTTTAATCATGTGGAACAGTCTGGTTCTGTAAGTATGGCTAAGCTAGCACAAGCTAGAAAAATGATTCTTGGCGCAAAGAAATAGTTTGTTAATATATCTACACAAGCCCCGCCTTCACCAGCGGGATTTTTTGTTTCTGCACGATTTCCCGCCACTCCAAAACTTTCACTTGTATAACGGCCAAAAGTGCCATACATAATGGCCGATGGAAGCCAAGAAGAATAATTACGCCTTCATTGATAGCCAAAATGTTAATCTGGCCATAAAAGAACAAGGCTGGGCTCTGGATTTCAAACGCTTCCGCCGTTACTTGGAAGATAAATATGATGTCAGCAAGGCCTTTATCTTTATTGGTTTTATTCCGCAGAATCAGGACTTATATACATCCCTTCAAAAGTGCGGCTACATCCTTGTTTTCAAACCAACGCTTCAGCTTCCAGACGGCAAGGTTAAGGGCAACGTTGATTCCGAGCTGGTGCTTCATGCGATGATTGAATATCAGAACTATGATAAGGCCTTGATCGTAACGGGTGATGGCGACTTCTATTGTCTCGTAGATTACTTGATAAAAAATGACAAGCTCTCAAAGTTGATGATACCAAACCGTCACCGATATTCATCGCTGTTCCGAAAACTCATGCCGCATATCGTATTTATGAACGAACTCAAAGGAAAGCTGGAACACAAAAAAGACCAAAAAAAAGAGGCATTACCTCGGGGACGAAACCCCTCGGATAGCCTCAAATCGTGATTCTCCTATTATTATGGCACATCTGCTTATATTGTCAATGAACTTGTCAAATTTGCGCCGCGCGTTCGCGTGACCTTACCCCTTAATTACAGTTCAAATACCAATACGGAATGGAAACTCTTTAATTTTGGCAGATTAGGGGCTTTGAGAAGGCCTTCTTGCTCTGATAGACAGCGGGTATAAAGTCCCTTAATCCATAGATATTTTTCAAATCCTCAACAATCTGGTTCCAACTAAAATCTGCTGGGGACGCAAGGTCGGGAGGATGGCATCTGCCCGACCTTTTGTTTTGCACGGATGCGAACCCTTCGCCAAAGGCGGACTGGGTTCCGACCGAGGCGGGCACTCATGAGTTTACGAATGGGTTGCCGAGGAAGTCCTTGAAGCGCGGCAGCGCGGAAAGGAGAATCCCCGTGGAGACGCAGAGCGACAACTGGTAGAACCCCTGCTAGAATTTAATTCTGGCGGGGGTTTGCTGTTTGTGGGGGTCATTGCGAGGAGCCCTAGGCGACGCGGCAATCCCCCGCGTGCACTTGTCGAACCACAGGGGTTCGACTACTTTTCCTGACCACCGTGACGGCGTGACACTGGTGACGGTAAAAAGGCGAACTTTTATAGGAGGCGCGAAGAAAAGCTTACCTTGACCGACTTGCTGACGAGATAGCCTTGGCCACAGTTCTGTAGAACTTTTCTGGAGCTTCACCCATAATAAAGTGACCACAACCTTTGAACTCAATAGCGTTGACTTTGTTTTTCCGGATAAAGCTCTTCGTCTGTTGGGGAATGCTCCTGCTACCGTAGATGTAAACTTTTGGACACTCAACTTTAAGAAAACTTTTTCCGCCAAGCTCTCTGCCAGTTTCTTTGACTCCAGACTTAGCCCACCAGTTAAGGACTAAAGGAGAAGCCAGTCTAAAACTTGACCAGTACCTGCGTAAAGACTGATCCTTTACGCCCAGTTTATACAACTCGTTTTGAAAACTCTGTTTCCACTTTACTGGATTACGAGCTCTTGCGGCTTTGCCACTGAAGAAGCAATCCGCCTTTGTGAAATTGCCTTCGACGTTTACGTAGCAAACGACTTTCTTCTTCAACGTCAAGGCAGTTCTTGTTGCTATCAGTCCACCCAACGAGTGGGCAACCAAGACAACTGGACTGCTGGGAGAAAACTTTTTAATGAGCAGTGTCAAAAGCTTTGCCGCCTGTTCGACGTTGTGAGGCTTTCTTGCTACAGGACTCAGCCCAAAACCTGGAAGGTCAGGTGCAAAAAGAGAGTACTCTTTTAGGTGCTTCAGTTCGAAGGCCTCCAAAAACGAATCACTCGACGCACCAAACCCGTGTACAAACCAAACGTGAGGCTTGTTCTTCTTGCCAAGTTGAGCGCGAATAAAAACTGTAGAGTTGTAAACGGCCAGTTGCATACGTGCGTTTTTATACTTCAGTTTTCTTTGACAGTCACGTGAAAACTTTTCGACCAAGTAAGTTCCTTTTTCTTCCCGTCACTCCCCCGCCACTAAAACACGGCGGGCAGGCGTACGCGCCGACACAGCCCGCGTCCAACGCGGCCTTCGGGCGTGACAGCCCAGGGAAAGAAAAGCCAAGGGTTGAGCGTTCAAAGGGAAATAGTTTTTCGGGGGGAAATAGAGACGCTTCCTTGACTTTTCCAGAATCGTCACTATCTTTCCCCAAAAGGGAGGCAGACCATATGTTACATATACATACAGCGATACGCCAGAAGTTGGAAAAAGCTGACCAAGAAACGCAGGATAACTTTTACAAGGCAGTCTCAAAAGTCTTTGAAACTGCAGACGCACAGAGTGGGTTGTTGGAGGAGACGTTTGCTTTTGACTGGACTCCGGAAAAAAGGCGTGCTGGCCAAAATTTAAATGCCGAATTCCGGAAAGCTCAGAACGCCCTTAAAACTTTGATTGAGTCGTTATAGCATATGGACAAGAAACGTTTTACATGCCCAGCCTGCGGGTTAGGTGTTTACAGCTCGGATGAAGAGTTGGAAGGTTTTCCATCAAAACGATTGGACTTGTGTAGGCCATGCAAATTTTATGACAAACTGATTCCGATTTTGGGAGTACTGTTCTTTCTGTCAGCAATTACCGTGATTTTTTTAGGCATGTCATTAAAACAGACGCTAGGACTATCCGGACTTAGCCTTGACGTCTCTGGTGTGAGCCTCTTGTTCGGAAAAATGGAACGACCGGTGATAGTCTCTGGCCTGTTACGTGGAGAGGGAAAAGACCCTCTTGAAGTGGCTTTACCAAGGCACGTTTGGCAAACAAGAACTGGTTTGTTGTTGGTAACCATCGGGTTTGTTTTACAGGCGTTGTCGTTGCTTGTCTAAAATCACGCGATTTCAATCTTTATCTCACTCGTCCCACCCTTGGCGTCCATTCTACAGTCCATTTCATTTTGAGGCCAGCGGGAAACAGTTTCTTCAAGGCGTTACAGGCTTGCTAGAAAAATCCCAAGACGGAGTCAAATTAAAGCAGGGGTAGAGTTTTATTTTACCGCATCTTTGCAGACAGAATGCACCCATTTTGCATCATCCAGCGCCTGGCGGGCATCCGCCTCTTTATAAAATTCAGAAGGCGTCAAGTCTTCACTTCCGTAAAATGCAAGTTCTCTATCGCGCCTCAAGCTTCGTGAAATTTTTGTCAATTGTGCGGTATGCGGGCGCACTGTTAAAGGGAGCGAATCGGTTGAATTTAAAAGTATGTCGCTTACATCATGAAGGCGCGGCACTTCTACATTTGCCGCCCGCAAAAGTCCCTTCAAGCAGAGTTCCACAATTTCCTGCGCTTCGCGCACAACATCGGCAAAGCTCTCTTTTTGCATCAGCACTTCCAGCGCTGCAACGCGATTGCCGGCTCTTTCAATATAATCTGCTGCAAGGCTTTTGTTTTTCATAAAATTCTCCAATTAACTTTTCCAAACCCAATATGGATGGCCGTTTGAAATATACATCCTTACCTCGCCATTGCCAATAAGTTCTTTTAGCTTTGCAAATAACTTATCTAAGACTGTTTTTTTTTGATATATAACTTTTCCTGTCGTAGCGATCTCCAGCCACAAGCCGCCGGCAAGTTTTTCATCTTCAAGAATATTCACAAAGTGCGGGTTCAGCATGTTTTTTTCATTCCATACAATGTTATCATCCCACCATTTGTAAAGTCCTCTTTCAATTGGCATAGATTTATCCAGTATGATCATTAAATCAATGTCTGATTCGCTAGTTGCCTTGCCTGTCACCTGTGAGCCAAAGAGGATAATGCCGCACAGTTTTTCACCGAAATGCTGTTTTAACTTTTGCGCCGGTTCGTATATTTTTTGTAATAGTTGAGTCTCTCCATCGCTGCCGTAAAGGTTTTTTTTCAAAAGTTCGATGCAAGCCTGATTTAATGATAGTTGACTGCGTCTTGCAAAGTCAGCAAGTTGCCTATGCATAACCTGCGGAATTCTAAGAACAAATTTACCTGAATAGCTGGCCATAGTACTATGGTACTAGAATTTTTACCTACAGTCAATGTTAATATTTGGGGGAAATCTATTCTGCCAATCGCTCAATTATCTCTTTAGCTTGAGGATACTCTTTTAAAAGGCCGGCCTTATTGCCCATTTCAAAGTCCGCGAAATCAAAGCCCGGCGCAACCGTGCACCCGACAAATGAAAACTTGCTGCCTGCATTAGGATATGCGCCAAACCAATATCCGGACGGAACCACGTATTGCACTTTTTGCCCGGATTTGACATCCTGCCCCAAAATGGCCTGCTCTATCTTGCCGCTTGGAGTGATTTGTGCGATAGTTAAAGGGCCTCCCAAATAAAAGTGCCACATCTCATCCGATTTTATGCGGTGCAGCTTGGAAACAGAACCTTCCGGCAATAAAAAATATATCCCAGTTGAAAAGTTTCGATCGTTCCCGCGTTTTGGCAACACACCGCCCGGTATAGATTCGCTGGACCTGTACGTTTCTTTGAAATAGCCGCCCTCCGGATGAGGCTGCAAGCCATAAAGTTTCACCAGTTCAGCAACGGTAATATCTTTCATATTTTCTCCATTTCAACAGGCTGTTAAAGCAGCATTTAGGGGCTGCCAAACAAAACGCCCAGCTATTCAGCCGGGCGTTTTTATATAAATCACTTTGCGAAGCAAAGCCGGTTTACTTGAGATGCTCAGAAACCAGCTTCGTCATTTCAAACATATTGACTGTTTTCTTGCCGCCGAACACCGGTTTTAGCTTGTCGTCAGCGTTGATGTTGCGCTTGTTTTTGGGATCCTGGAGATCATTTTTCTTGATGTAGGCCCAAAGACTCTTGACGACTTCTGTTCTGGGTAGCGGTTTATTTCCGACGACCGCTGCCAAAGCCGCATCGGGTTGCAACGGCTTCATGAACCCCGCATTCTTTTTTACTGCCATAAATAGCCTCCTTTGTTAGGTCTGCAGCCTATACTAAAAAAAATCGAAGAAGGATAGTAAAAAAATAACTTTCGTGATATTGAGATTGTCGGCGGTTTTATTTGTGAAAAAGACATGGTATCTATACATTCTCGAATGCTCGGATAAAAGCCTCTATACGGGGGTTACTAATAATCTGGCAGCGAGATTTGCAAAGCATTTGACCGGTCGCGGCGCAAAATACACACGCAGGGGCGTGCGAAAAATCGTTCATACCGAGACGTTCAAATCGATGTCCGCTGCTCTAAAGCGTGAACACACCGTCAAAAAGTTGCCCCGCAGGGGGAAACTGGCGCTGATCTCTTAAAAAATAGAGCTACGTTGACGAGTTGGATAATTAGTGCCGTCTTTTTTCCCCATAAAAAACGAAACAAAAAACATCACGACGAAATATATCAGGAGCGGAACGGCTATTCTAAAAACATCCAGCGGAAGCTTGACGATATATTCGCCTTTAAGCGAAAACATCACGACAATGGTAAATAGCAGGGCGACCAGCGTTATCGGGCTGATTTTGGGGATGAATTTTTGTTCGTACCATTCCCTGCCTTTGAGCCCCTTCAATGCAAATCTGGTTATAAATCCGGCAATGAACGGGATGCCAAGATAAATGAACACGCTTTCTGCGATCTGGCCGATGGTAACCCGGACAACGGCGCCATCAATGCCGAACCATGTGGGAACGATTGTTATAAATACATACGCATAGACCGAATAGAAAAGAACCTGAAATATTGAGTTGAAAGCTACAAGCCCTGCGGCGTATTCTGTATCGCCTTTCGCAAGGTCGTTCCAGACGATAACCATGGCTATGCATCGGGCAAGGCCTATCATGATAAGCCCGACCATATATTCAGGATAGCCGCGCAGGAAGATGAGCGCTAATGCGGTCATCAGGATCGGGCCAACCACCCAGTTTTGAACGAGCGAGAGAAATAGCACTTTGTAGTCGCGAAAGACATCGTGAAGCTCTTCATATTTCACTTTGGCCAGAGGAGGGTACATCATTAGTATAAGGCCGGCGGCGATTGGAATGTTAGTCGTGCCGGCCTGAAATAAATTAACGAAATCTTTTATCTGCGGATAAAGATAGCCGCCGCCGACGCCTGTTCCCATGGCCAGAAATATCCAAAGCGTCAGGTATCGATCAAGAAACGAAAGTTTTTTTACGATATTTTCAGGCATGAGTTGTTTTTTTCGCATGCCGAAACAAATTTGGCAATAGTTTTGTAAAACAGTTGCATGGCATCGCCCATTACAAAATTGCCTTCAACGTTGACGTAGCCGCTAATTTTTTTGCCTAATGAATGGGCGACCAATATCACAGGGTTTTGCGGCGAAAATTTTCTAATCAGCACCCGGAAAGTCCGGAGCGAACATTGTGTATGAGTGCAGATATTTAGATTCAAAGGCTTCTCGAAAAGAATCGCTTGATGCCCCAAAACCGTGAACGAACCAGATATGCGGCTTACGCTTATTGCCATTCCCGAAGCGGATAAAAACGCTGTCTTTATAAGTTGTGATTGGCATTCTATTCAGCAATCAATGTACAGCAGCCGCCTGAACACTCCACATTGCTCGTTGTGAATTCATCCGTTTGGTCATCATCAGCAAACATCTGACACTGGAAATCGGTTGTGCACGAAATCGTATTTGCAGCACAGCTGACTGTTGCCTCGACAAGTGAACAACATCCACTGACACATTGGGTATTTCCGGTAGTGAATTCATCAGTTTGATCATTATCGGCAAAAACCTGGCATTGAAAGTCATTTGAGCATTCCAGTGTGCTGCAAGCAGGATCGTCATCATCTGCGCAGGCCGTGTCAACAAGATCATCTGTAAGGGCGTTAAGATCAGAGTCGTCGAAAGAGCAATCAAGCCAGGTTACACCGTCCTGCATGACAGACAGTGTTAAATCACTTGTGTCATCGGCGTTATTAGCAACTATTCCAGTGAAGCGAAAAACTCCGCTGGAGAAAGTGGCCGAAAAATCAAAAGCAACTAAATCATCCAGCGTATCAAAGCTGATAGAACCTGTGCTGGAAAAAGTTGTGCCGCCAGCAACGATTAGATCCTGACTCCACTCATGGGTAACAAGAGATCCAGATTCGCTGACAGTGTACGTGCCTCGGCCTAAGTACTCAGTTCCCGATTCCGAAGTCGTAACGCAGTCGTTGATGTTAATTTGCGAACCCTCCATATCCATTGTGCCGCCGCCAGGGCAATTCAGAGGGAATGTTAAAGACCTGTCAGAGGCCATAAGACTATTTAATGACTTCCATGCAGAGCCGGACCATTCCATGAAAACAGCAACGTCGTCATCAGCGGTGCTTGCTGCCTCACTCTGCGTAGAGCTTTGTGTTGAGCTTCCGCAATGCGTTAGCAATCCAAAACAAATTATCAAGCACAGGTGGTTCAAGTTTGAAATAGTGAGCATTTTATATTCCTCCACTTTGTTGTTTTTACATGCCGAAAAAAGTAGGCTGTTTTGAAAGATGTTTTTTGTGATGTAAACTATTGATTATCTTTTTTAGCATGGGCCCTTGAAACTTTTCGGAGAGAAGTGCTTTTTTTCGGACAGCCGAGGTCGCATCTTTCTTCCATTCCCGCCAAAAGAAAGGATCCTTCTCGAAAAGTTCAACGAGCTGTGATAGAGGTTTCATATAATCTCCTTTTTGGTTGTTCGTAACCAGCCCCCAATGGGATGTTTAGCAAAGAAGCCGATTGAATTTTGTTTCTTAAACAAGTTTTTATATCTTCAGTCAGCCCAAGTGATGTTAAAATTTCAAACGACCTCTGACAAAGGTCTTCAACAACAAGCGCGAGATAATCCAGGCTTCCTGAATCGACCAGAACGCTCTTCAAAAATTTCAGTTGTTCGGGATTATGGGTTGCCGCTCGCAATGCTGCCATGAATTCTTTTTTACTGTGCCCCTTAAGTTTTTCTATGCAAAAAGCGATCGGAAGCGATCGGGCGCCTCTTTTTAAATCAAGGTTTGTTTTTGACCACATGAGGTCAGAAAAATCGGAAACAATTTGAAGAGCCGTCCCGAAATAAAGACCAAAATCTTTATAATGCTGCTGTTTGGAAGGGGAGATTTTTGCCAGCTGCGCCGCTAATAAACAACCCATAGCCAATTCTTCGCCACTTTTGTCCTGAATCGATTGCTTGACTGCACCCAAAGAGACAGTGTTTTTGTTGGCTAGAAAGACGTCCTGTTGTTGCCCAGTACTCATTTTAAGTAAAGTTTGGGCAATGGTTTTATGCATGGCCAGCTTGGTCTCGGCGTCTATTTCCAGTTTGTCTATGATTAGGGCAGGGAAGACGGTTAACAGTGTTGATGAAAGGAGAGTAATATCAGCAGAAGAAATATTATGTGAAAGGAGATCAAGCTCTTCATCATGAAGGTCATCCAGCAGATCGGCTCCAAGATAAATAAAAGAACTAATCATCGCTAGAAAATGCGACTCGCGTTGGTTACCGTTTAAGCCCAAAAAAATCGAACTTGGCAAATCAAGGCAGGGTATCCAATACCCTTGACCAAGCAGAGCATCAGTCTTTTTCAAACGTCCAAGCAGAAACGAGCGCCATCTGTCTTGCTTGATTTCTGCATCAAGGAACATTTGAATATCGGCCAGAACTTTCACTCATCCCCCGTTTCACGTAAAAAACAAAGCTTATATTAGACGACTTTTTATTTTCTGTCAATTTTGATCTGTAGCTGTGCTGGAATTATGTTCTTGCAGATTAGCTATTTTGCAAATATAGAGTGCCGCTATGGAAATCGGCATATTGGGAGCGGCTCAAAGCGGAAAAAGCGCTCTTTTTCAAATCATGACCGGCATTGACAGCCGCGCGGTGTTTGGCGAGCCGTATGTTAAGGGCGTTGCGAAGATTCCGGACGCTCGATTTGCTAAGCTTGCCGAAATCTTCAAGCCTGCAAAGGTTTCTCCCGCAACAATTCCTTTTATCGATGTGAATGCTTCCGATAAGGACGCGTGGGCCGCGATACGCCAGAATTTGTCGGGGGTCGATGGAATTTTGCATATTATCGATGCTTTTACGAACGATAATGCAGATGAACTGGTAAAACGTTATCGCACCCTTGAAGATGAGCTTGCTTTTTCCGATCTTGTAATAATTGAAAATAAGCTATCGCGGGTTTCAAAAACTCCGCAAAAGTCGTTGAAGCCGGAAGAGGCCGTTCAGGCTAAAATTCTGCCGAAGGCAAAGGAATTGCTGGAATCGGGCAAGCCTCTGCGCGAAATGAGTTTTAGTCCGGATGAAATAGCGGCGCTTAGAAGTTTTTCGTTCTGGACTCAGCGGCCGGAGCTCGTTGTTCTTAATGTAAAAGAGGGGAGCAAAGGCGTTGCAGATTTATTTAACGCTAAGGCAAAGCTTATGCCGCCTGCCATAGAAATATGCTGCCAGATAGAGGCTGAAATTGCCGCATTGCCGGCTGCAGAGCAGAAAGATTTTTTGGCCTCAATGGGGATTGAAACGCCGGCGTTTGAAAAAATTATCAGGGCGGCATTTTCGCTTCTTGGGAAAATTTGCTATTTTACGGTCGGAGAAGATGAAGTTAAGGCATGGGTTGTGCCGGCAGGATCAACTGCTCCCAAAGCGGCTTCGGCAATACACAAAGATTTCGAACGGGGATTTATCAAAGCTGAAGTCGTATCTTATGAGGATTTTATCGCTTGCGGCGGCACTCTTTCTTCCGCGAAATCATCCGGCAAGCTGCGCCTCGAAGGGAAAGGTTATATCGTAAAAGACGGCGACATCATCAGCTTTAGGTTCAATGTTTGAGTTTACTGAACGCCAGTGCTTTTAGTCCGTTGTGTCCGTCAGAACTGTATATACCTTAAGCAAATCCGTGCCGATTTTAAACTCGCCAAGATTGTTGCTGGGCGCGGCATTCGGATAATAGACAACGCCGCCTCCGATAATAAACATATCAAATAAAAATCCGATCTGGCCGTCGAAAGGGATGCCGGCCTGAACTTTTGTTCCGTCTGTGGAGGCGTTTCTTAGGCTTGCACCGGTTCCAAGAGCAAACGAAAGCCAGCCATAATTATACTTCCAGCGGAAACGCCCGCCCGTTGCCCATAAAGATGGTTTCGTAGGATCTGTTTCGCCAAAAACACCGAAATCAAGTCCAAAAACGTCCATTACTCCATCCGCGTTTTTATCTTTCAATTTCAGGAAGTAACCGGCTTCCGTACCAATGCGGGGACCGCCGAGTTTGTCGGTGTCAAATGCCCAACCGACGGTGGGCCTTACAAACCACGGCCATAACGATTTTACAGTACGGTCATCCATAACGCCCTCCTTTTTTTGAATTCGAGCAAAAGAATAGAGCGCGTCTGATAAAATGTCAAGTTGGAAGTTTATATGACGCTGCAGGGATTAATTATTATGGATATTGATACCGTGGGGTTTTGTATTGTGGCTGAGGAATTTCTGGTCGCTGAACTTCGATGGTATAGCTATCAATATCGTGCAGATTAATATCAACTCCGTTAAGAATATTTTGTTCGCCAAGTGGAGCAATCGTAAGCATCACGGAACCGGTCAGCATATTATATTTTCCGTCAACGGTTTTTTGATAGAATACTTGAGAGAAATTAATTACCGATGCATCGAGCATATTTCCGTTAACAGAGGAAGGATATTTTTCTTTAATCCATTTAGGCACGCCATATTTATAAGTGACCCTAACATTAGTTCCAATCCGGATCTTTTCGGAGCCATGAGGTATTTCGAGCGCGCCTTTGAGTTGAGAACTGGTGATGCCATCCACCGTTACGCTGCTGCGCTTAGGCGTTCCCTTTACGGTTTTTGTGTAAGTATAGGTATTTGACCAGCCGCCACGATAACTTATTGAGCCGTCGGGATTATGTGTGATTTTGGTGTCATCCTTACCGGAACTATCATTCCATTCCTTTATTTCAGGGGAGCCTTCGTATTCATCGCCGGAATATGCTAAGTTCGATAGATCCAGAAGGCTAAATGCTGACAAAAAAATGGCATTAGGCCTTTGCTGATGTATGCTCATTCCGCCGATTGTTGGGTTTGCAAATTTTTTCCATGAGGCGCCGGTTGTTTTTTCCATTCCAGCCGATGATAGAGCATCAAGTTTATAGACATCCAATGCAAATTTCCCGGAAGAGTTCCAAGTAACGTTTGAAAGCATCTGCGGAGAAAACCGACATTCTAACATTTCTTTACAATAGGCCTTATCACCTTCATATTGCACATCAAGCTGTGTTGGAGTAAGCTGATCGTCTTCTCCGTCACCATTTACATCAGGGCCAGATAGTCTCATCCCAACGTAAGTATTTGATGTTTCAAGGTCTATTGTTATGCCGCATCTTGGTTCCATAGCATCTATATATGTTATCGGCAGAATGAAAAAAAAGTTGCTACCTTTTTTCCCTATAGGTAATCATTCCGTCCACAGGGCAGACGAAGCTGCAAATCATGCAGCTTAAACACTTATCTTCATCCAAATCCGGCCGTCTGTCGATACTATTCCATTTCAAAGCCTGGCCGCCGGCATCCTGGCAGACGGTGTAGCACTGCCCGCAGCCGACGCAGCGGGTGAGGTCATATTCGGCAAGCCCCTGCCTTTTAAGATCGAATTTGTTTGTATCGCAAAGATTTGGCAGCGCTTTGCCGATAAGATCGGAAACTTTTTTAATATTTTTATCGGCCATGTAGTCCTGCAATCCCTCAATCATATCTTCAACGATTTTGTAACCATAGTGGATGATTCCGGTTGTAACCTGCACGGTTGCAGCGCCGACCAAAATATATTCCAGCGCGTCAACCCATGTTTCAATTCCGCCGATGCCGGAGAGTGGCAAACCAAGCTCCTTATTTTGCGCCATTTCGGCGATAAAGCGGAGTCCGACTGGTTTAATCGCAGGCCCTGAATAGCCGCTGATTGCGCCTTTGCCGCCTACGTTAGGGCGCGGAATCCAGTCATTTATGCCGACTTCCGAAATGCCGCGGATCGTATTGATTGCCGAAATTCCGTCCGCGCCGCCTTTTTTGGCGAACATTGCCGGCTCATTCATGTCGGTTATGTTCGGCGTCATCTTTGCGACAACGGGGATATTCGTCGCCTTTTTTACGGTTTCCGTAAAACGCGTGATAAGTTCATTTGCCTGGCCGACTTTGTAGCCGGAGCCTTCCACAGTCATGTGCGGACATGAAAAATTTAGCTCCAGAATATCCGCGCCGGCATCTGTGCAGGCTTTTGCAAGATCAGACCACTCTTTGTTTGAAAATCCCATGATACTCGCCATTACGACATGTTCAGGCCACTCTTTTTTAAGATTGGTTACATCGGCCAAATTATCTTTCAGGCTGCGGTCCGAAACCTGCTCAACGTTTTGCAGGCCTAAAAGTTTTTTATCTCCGGCGTTATATCCATGCATTCTTGGGGAAGGGTGGATTATTTTTGTGTCGCCGGTTGCAATTGTTTTGAATGCAACGCCGGCCCATCCGGCATCAAATGCTCTTCCTACCATTTCGCCGGTATTGGAGACGGGAGAGGAGGCGAGCATGAAAGGATTTTTAAATTTTACGCCGCAGAAATCGACAGATAGGTCTCTTGCAGCCGTCATGCAGGCTCCTTTCCGCCGAGATATTTTTTTATCGATTCAGCCGCCGCTTTTCCGTCTTTAACTGCATTTACGACAAGCGAAGGGCCTCTGACGATGTCCCCGCCGGCAAAAACTCCTTTTATAGATGTTTTGCAGCAATTCTTGTCGGCGGTTGTGAGGTTTTCTTTCAGCGGAACATCTTCGGAAACTTCGTTTCCAATGGCTTCTATAATGATATTTGCTTCAAGAATCCATTCCGAATCTTTAATTTCGACGGGGCTCCTCCTTCCGGAAGAATCCTTGTCGCCAAGCTTTGTTCTAATCAGTTTAATTCCTGTAATTTTGCCATTGTCGATAATATAATCCGCCGGTTTATTTAAAGGGAGGATGTGAACGCCGGCCTCAAGAGCGCCTATGAGCTCGTCTTTTTCTGCGGGCATCTGGGCATAAGACCTGCGATATGCGATATATACATCTTTAGCGCCGAATTTCAGCGCGGATTCAGCGCAGTCGATCGCAACGGAACCGCCGCCGATTACTGCAACGTTTTTGTCCTTTATATATTTTTTAAGTTCTTCGGATTTTTTATCGCGAAGCCCTGATAGAAAATCGGTTGATGAGAAAAGGCCTTCAGCCGCCGCATTTTTAAATTTTACCGCTTTCCAAAGCCCGGGCGCAAAAAAAACTGCTTTATATCCTTCATTGAAAAGCTTTTCAGCGGCATCGCTTCCCTTGATTTTTATGCCGCATTTGAATTCAACGCCTAATTTATTTAAATCTTCAAGCTCTTTCGCCAAAAAATCTTTTGAGAGGCGGTGTTCAGGGACTCCATAGCGCAGAACGCCGCCTGCTTCTGGTTTTTCTTCAAAAATTGTAACTTGGTATCCATTTTTTGCCAGTTCCGCGGCACAGGAGAGGCCGGCAGGGCCTGCGCCAACGACGGCAACTTTTTCCCTGCTTGCGCACAGTTTTTCAATCGGATTGAAAGCTATGTTCCACGAATGTTCGATCAAAAAGCGCTGAATTTTAGCTATTCTAACCGGCTTATCAAGCCCCGTTGCGCTGCACTCTTTTTCGCAAAGGTTAGCGCTGGGACAAAGCGCGCCGCAGGAGGCTCCCAAAGTATTGTTATTTTTTATCGTTCGGATGGCGCCTTTAATATTTTTGAATTTCAATTTTCTTATAAATGTTGCGGGGTCGGTGTCTGCGGGGCAGCCTTTGGAGCATGGAGCATCATGGCAGAGCAGGCAGCGATTTGCTTCGGCAACTGCGAGACCTAAATCAAATCCTTTTTCCATTGAAATCCTCCATACCCCTCTCACTCGGACTGGCATAGCCAGTTCCTCGTTTGCTATTTATTAGCTCTTAGCCAATCGATACTGCAGCGTCAAGGATAAAGACTTCCTCAAAAATTATCTTTCCAGTTGACGGGGCGCAGTCCATTTTGTATACAGGAAACTTCAAATAGCAGATGTAAAAATGACCAAGCCTGCGTTGGTAATAATCTAGCAAACGAAGATACTTGGAAATTGACCTACGATGATACTTACGGCGGTATCTGCCATGTTACTTACAAACGTAGCTAATAAAAGTTACACACATAGAATACCAGTGCTATGCGATACAAACATTCGAGAATAATAGCGGCAATATTAACTGGTTCTGTAGCCACCCTAATTTACACTAATTTTAGCAGTCCAATTGCAGAATCAGCATTTATAAAAGAAGAATCATGGGATGGATTATTATGGGGCGGACACTATGTGTTTAGATTTATTATTTGCTTTTCAATTGTCTTTGGAAGTGCCTTTATAGCTGGATTAATTGCACGCAGACGAGGGAAAATCATTGGTGTAACAGTTGTAATCCCAACCGTGTTTTTCATTATTTTTATTATTTCTGTATTATATAATGAAAGCAGTGCGGAAAATTTGTGGGTTTTTATTAAAGATATGGGTTTTATAGACATGGGGGTACTGTTTTTGTGGACTATTCTTATTTTCCCAGTAGCATCCTACGCTGGAAATTTGGGTTCTGAAATAGGTAATGAAGAGGGTCCTAATTTTGATAAAAAATCGCTCAGCATTTGTGGAATTAAATTTTATCACTACTTGTGGCTGCTACCTGTATTTCACATTTGGTACGCTACCATCTTATGGGAAATGGGATGGCTTTTAAAGATAATTGTAATGCTAAGAAAATATAATATAAATTTATTTAAATTTTCTTTGCCTTCATTAAAAGTAATTGTGCTGGGTGTAGGCAATATTATTGTGCTCGGGTCCATTATCATTGCTTTCTTAAGTTTTATTTCTGGAGTTAGCATTCTTATGCACTACGAAAATAACAAAACTAATGTTAAAAGAGCGCTTGTTGCATGCTTACTCATTCCAATTGGGGTAGAAGTTGCATTTACTGTGATCCTTAATTTTGTTTTAATACCGTTTTTATATTAAATTGCAATTATTAAAAGCAGTATTTTTGAAAATCTCCACACGCACACAGTATGACACTGTGTGCGACCGGTGGCCGTGCTACATGGGTATGCAGGGCAAAACATATATTATGTATCATTATTCGTTGGGCAAGAATGTTTGAGGCATCAAAAAATGGTTATTAAAAGACAGCCTAATTTAGCAATTAAATCAATGCATTAAAAAACGACTCCACTTGTCTAATACACCTTTATTTACAACAACGTTTACTTGAAATGTAAATTATTATAAATGATACAAAATGATGATTTTTGTAATTTTATGTTGAAATATGCTATGTTACCGATAACCACTTGTATTTATTTGTATATTTGCAAGCTTAAAATTCATTGACATATCAATTGTTTTTATGTACAATTTACTTATGTAAATAGTTAGCAACTTTTAGGGGGCGGGAGCCGATAATATATATGGGTGAGCAGTTAAGGCCGATGAAGTTAAAGGAGGCGCGAAAATTATTCAGGGCGATATTTTCTGCAGTTGATATTATTGCTTTCGAGCGCACGGCGCACTTCAGAGAGAGACAGTTGGAGCGCGGCATTAGTGACGTTGATGTATATGAAGTTTCTAGGAATGGATTTGTTAAAAAAGAATATCCTCCTGATCTGGATCACCCAAGATGGCGATGGTCGTTTTGCTATAAGAAGGTTGCTCTGATTTTTAGCTATAAGGGAGGTAGGATTGTTTTAATAACTTGCTGGCGAGGCAAAGAACCTCCAGAGGGGGAAAGATGAAGAAAATGCAATTTTATTCTAAAGCTCATAAGAGTGAGGTCGTTAAATGTTCAAAATGCGGCGGCATATGTGAATCTACCATTTTACAGGAATATAATTTAGATACAATTGGGATCCCTAATGTTTGGTTGTTGAATATAAATGAGTACCGATGCTCAAAATGTCATAATAAGTCCATAATTTTGCCTTATTTTGGAGAATTGATAATAATAGTTGTACAAGCAATTATTTTTAAAAATGATAGCTTCACAATACAGGAATTACAGCTTTTAAATAAATTCTTTAAGTTATCTCAAAAGGATTTTGCCAAAAGAGTTGGTACAAGCGAAAAAACGGTTTCTTTCTGGTTTAATGGTAGAACTCGAATAAGTCCAGCTTATGGACTTAAAATAAGAAGGTTTTTTATAGAAGAATTTGCGAAGTATTTATATTCTAAAAAGGATGAGTATAGGTCAGTAAGTGTAAAATTGTCTGCAGTTTTACATGAGCTTAAAAGAGAAGAAGAGTTTGATTATAAGAAATATCTTAAAAAGCAAGCTAAGCTAGCAATTCAAAATAGGCTTGTTTTCCAACAGGCTGGGTGTGATGATGATGTTCCAACATTTAAAATACCGCACAGTCATAGTTTTTTGCAGTTAAGAAATGCCTAATTGCATATTTTACATGAATTTATCTTCAATAATTTAAAGACTTCCTCAAAATCTGTTGCAAAAAGGGGATTAAATCGTGCATACTATGCCGATTTATGTCGCAAAATGATATTATAGTAAAAGGCGCGCGGGAGCATAACCTAAAAAACATCGATGTTACGATTCCGCGCAATAAGCTTGTGGTAATCACAGGCTTGTCCGGTTCAGGCAAATCGACTCTTGCCTTTGACACGATTTATGCCGAAGGCCAGCGCCGTTATGTTGAATCGCTTTCTGCTTATGCGCGCCAGTTTTTGGAACAGATGGATAAGCCGGATGTCGATTCCATCGACGGGCTTTCTCCGGCCATTTCGATCGAGCAAAAAACAACCGGCAGAAATCCGCGTTCGACAGTCGGCACTGTGACCGAAATTTACGATTACCTCCGTCTTCTATTCGCGCGAATAGGATCGCCTTACTGCTACAACTGCGGCAAAAAGATATCTTCGCAGACCGTTACGCAGATGGTTGATCAGCTGATGGAGCTTCCCGAAGGGGCTAAAATTGCAATCCTTTCGCCGATAGCAAAAAACCGCAAAGGAGAATACGCAAAGGAGCTGGCGGCGCTGAGAAAAGCCGGATTCACGCGCGCCAGGATAGACGGGGAGACAAAAGATCTCGCCGAGGAAATCAAGCTCGATAAAAAGAAAAAGCACGATATCGATCTTTTTGTCGATCGGCTCGTAATGAAGAAGAATATAGGAAACAGGCTCCCCGATTCGCTTGAAACGGCGCTGAAATACGGCAATGGGCTGGTGAAGATTGAAAAGGGCGCGTCTTCCGATGAAACAATTCTTCTCAGCTCCAAATCTGCATGCATCGATTGCGGCATAAGCTATCCGGAAATCACCCCGCAGATGTTTTCGTTTAATAATCCGGTCGGCGCATGCACGGAATGCACCGGGCTCGGGACAAAAATGTTTTTCGACCCCGATCTGGTCGTCCCTAATAAAAACCTTTCGCTTCGCGAAGGAGCCATCGTTCCGTGGCAGACGAAAAATTCGAGCTATTATATCCAAGTTTATGAAAATCTTGCCGCGCATTATAAATTCGACATCTACACTCCGTGGAAAGAGCTGCCCGAGAATCTTAAGGGCATCCTTCTTTACGGTTCTAAAAATGAAGAAATCTTCTTCAGGCTTGATCACCACGGCCAGAAACAGAGCTACAGGGCTTCATTCGACGGCGTAATAAAAGTTTTGAAAAGAAGGTTTAGTGAAACGACATCCGATTACATAAGGTGGGATCTCGAACGTTTTATGAATCTGCAGCCATGTCCCGCATGCAGTGGCGCGCGCCTTAAAAAAGAAGCTTTGCATATCAGAGTGCATGAACATGCGATAAGCCATCTTACGGGCCTTTCAATAAACAGCCTGCTGAATCTTTTTGACAATGAAGAGTTCACAAAAAAAGAGCTCGCCATTGCAAAGAGGATAATCAAGGAAATAAAAAACCGGCTTCATTTTTTATCCAATGTAGGCATAGGATATTTAAGCCTGGATAGGACAAGCTCTACGCTCTCCGGCGGCGAAGGGCAGCGGATCCGCCTTGCAACTCAGGTCGGAAGCTCTCTCACCGGCGTTCTTTACGTGCTGGACGAGCCTTCAATAGGCCTTCATCAAAAGGACAATCATAAGCTCCTTGAAACGTTAAAATCGCTGCGCGGCCTTGAGAACACCGTGCTTGTTGTGGAGCACGACCGCGATACGATTCTTGCAGCGGATTATGTTATAGATATGGGGCCCGGAGCCGGAGTCCATGGCGGAGAAGTTATAACTTATGGAACGCCGTCCGAGATAATGGAGAGCTCAAAATCCCTTACAGGGCAGTATTTAAGCGGCAAAAAGAAAATTCCGATTCCAAAAAAGAGGCGCAAATCCGACGGCAGGTTTTTAATAATTAAAGGCGCCGCCGAGCATAACCTGAAAAAAATAGATGTAAAAATTCCCGTCGGGCTTTTTACGTGCGTAACCGGCGTTTCCGGATCCGGAAAATCGACCCTCGTAAATGAAACGTTATACAACGGCCTTTGCCAAAGGCTTTACCGTTCAAAAATAACGGCCGGAAAAGCGGATGATATAACGGGGATCGAAAATTTCGATAAAGTGGTAAATATAGATCAGGCGCCGATCGGAAGGACCCCGCGTTCGAATCCTTCGACCTACACAGGCATTTTTTCGCACATACGCGATCTCTTCGCGAATTTAAACGAATCCAAAGCGCGCGGTTACAAAGCGGGCCGTTTTTCTTTCAATGTTCCCGGAGGAAGATGCGAAACCTGCGAAGGCGACGGACTCATAAGAATAGAAATGCAGTTTCTTCCGGATGTTTATGTCACATGCGAAGCCTGCGAAGGGCGCCGCTTCAACCGTGAAACGCTCGAAATAAAATTTAAAGGGAGCAATATTTCCGAAATTCTTTCGATGACGACTGAACAGGCTTATAAATTTTTTGAAAACGTCCCCGCTGTAAGAAATAAATTTCAAACGCTCATTGATGTGGGCCTCGGTTACATGGAAATCGGACAGGCTGCAACAACCCTTTCCGGCGGCGAAGCCCAGAGAATCAAGCTTTCGCGCGAGCTTTCAAAACGCTCCACCGGCAGAACGCTGTATATACTTGATGAGCCGACGACAGGCCTCCATTTTGCCGACATACAAAAGCTTCTTGATGTGCTTTTCCGCCTTGTAGATGAGGGGAATACCATTGTCGTAATAGAGCATAATCTGGATGTGATTAAATCAGCCGACTGGGTTATAGATCTTGGGCCCGATGGAGGCGATAAAGGCGGTGAAATTGTTGCGGAGGGAACGCCTGAGGAGTTGACACAGGCCAAAAGGTCATATACTGGGGTGTATCTGAATAGTACGTTGGTGCGTTAGTGCGTTGGTGTGATTATATGTTAAAAAAGTCATTTTTATTATTTTTTTGCGCGATTACTCTTTTTTTCCTCATGGCGAGCAACGAATTGGCGGCAAAAAACATCGCAAAAGATAAAGACAGCGAATATGACCCTCACGGAAACACATGCAAGGCGGAAGGCAGGTGCACTTATACCAGAGGAGAGACCCTGCCGGGAAATTTAAAGACCGAAGTTCAAATTGTATCGCTTGGAGCTTTTCTAGGCGATATTGAAAAGGTGTTTGATTTTGCCTTTAGCGATGTAAGGCGCGTCGCAAAACTTCTTGATGAAAACGATCCTCAAAGCGAAATTTCTTTTGTCAACGCAAATGCCGGAGAGTCATTTGTCGAGGTCGGCCCCGAATTGAGCCAGATTCTGACCGCCGCAAAGAAATCGTATCTTTGGACGGACGGTGCTTTTGATATCACTTCAACGCCAGAAATAGGCAGATTTAATAACATTAAGATAGTTGGAAACAAGGTAATGCTGAAAAAGCGCGGTATGAAAATAAGCCTGAAAAATATTGTCAGCGGTTACATTGCCGATCTCCTTATCCGAGCCATATATAACGCCAATATCGATAACGCGCTTGTTGAAGTCGGACGGGCTTCCAGAAGTTTAGGCGTCAGCGTTACAGGAGTGTGGCGGACGCAGGTCGATGATTCTTCCAGCGGCTACGCTAAAAGGGGGATGACCTTGGACACCTCCAATGTTTCGGTCGCAAGCGTCATTGCCGGCGATAATGCCGCCGCAATCGATCCAAGGTGGGCATCGCCTCTGCCTCAAACCTGCAGAAGCGTGACAGTTATTTCGAAAAATGCGGCCATAGCCGAAGCGCTGGCGCATGGAATTTACGTTCTCGGGCCTGATAAGGGAATGCAGCTGATAACCAAGCTGCAAACGATAAAGGGAGTTATTGTAAATAATGAAGGGGTATTTCTAAAATCACCTGGATTATGAGCACAGATGAACTTATAAAAAATGCTTTAAACGCCGGAATGTTCGAGTCGGCCTGCGTCCTTGTCGGAAATTCCGAAAAGGTTTTGTATCATAAGGCATTCGGCGGCGCCGGCGAAGACTCTATATTCAATATCGGAACGCTCACTCAATCCATCTGCACGTCGCTAATACTGATGCAGCTCGTTGCGGAAAAACATCTCAATCTTAATTCTTCGGTAGCGAAGTACCTGCCGGAATTCGGCGAAGAGGGAAAAAACAAGGTGACTTTAAAACAGCTTTTAAAGCATACGTCGGGCTTGCCGAAAAGCGGGAAATATCTAAATGAAGACTTGAGCGTGTTGGAAATTACCGAAAGGATTTGCTACGAAGAACTCGAATTCCCGCCGGCTTTTGAAAAGATGAAGAGCGATCTGGGTTATATCATACTCGGCGCCGTCATTGAAAAAATCAGCGGAATGAAGTTTCAGGATTTTTTTGAATCGAAAATTGCAACGCCGCTCGGCCTTTCAAAGACTTCTTTTCCAATTGCGGGCAGCCGCGCGGTTCTTGGCCATACCGGGCTTAGCTCAACAGCATCGGATTGCTGGAAGATCTCTACCGCAATTCTTCAATCATATTCCGATGAAAGAGAATTTATCCCCAAACCCGTGATCGATGAATTCATCGGCCCGAAAGCGCGCTACAAACTCGGATGGGAAAAGGACCAGCTTATTTCAACCGGAATCATGATGATATCCGATACGGGCTGCTTCCTGTGGATGGATCTTGAAAAAAAACTGATTATTGAAATATTCACTTCCGGCAAAAACACTGAAGCCGCGATAAAATGGATTCCCGGCGCGCTTAATGCGCTTTTATCTGATATTTTGCCACAGCCTTCGAATGTTCCGAAAGAGTCTTTGTAAATTCGTGAGAGCCGTTGCCACGGGCCACAAAATATAAAAAATCGGTGGTCGCCGGCCATAATGCCGCGCGGATTGAAGCTAACCCGGGGTTTGAAATTGGGCCCGGGGGCAAACCCTGATGAACATAGGTATTGTAAGGGTGTGGATTGGAAAGATCGGCCTTTCTCAAATTGCCGTCAAATCCTTTAAGGCCGTAAATAACCGTTGGATCAGCCTGCAGAGGCATTTTTTTCTTAAGCCTGTTGTGAAATACGGAAGATATAATCGCCCGTTCGGAATCTAAGCCGGCCTCCTTCTCAATTATCGATGCCAGGGTTATTACTTCGCGCTGTGAAAAGCCGATTTCCTTTGCACGCGCCTCGAGTTCGCCCGTATAGGCCTTTTTAAATTCATAGACAAGCCTGGACACAAGCCACTCTGCCGTCCGCGGCCTTTCTATGAAATACGTATTTGGAAAAAGATAGCCTTCAAGGCTTTTTTCATCCACTCCAGCTGACTTGGCAAAATATTCGTCGTTTATTACGGACAAAAAATGCGGTCCGAATGACGGTGCCGCAAAAGACTGATTTGCAAGATAATCGGCGATCTGAGCCGCAGTCCAGCCCTCTATCAGCGTGATCTTGTATAATTTGCAGTCGCCGTTCTTGAGCTTATTCAACACATCAAATGAAGAAAGGCCGCTCTGGAACTGATATTCGCCGGCTTTAATCGATCTGTCGACGCGAGCCAGCCTCGCATAGACCGCAAAAAGAGCCGGACTTCTGATAATGCCGGCCCTTGCGAGCTGCTCGGCTATCATTATAAGGGGCGTTCCGTGCTGAACGACAAATGTGGCTTCATCGTGATTTACAGGCTTATCAAGCGAAATATATGTCCCAAGCAGGCAACCGGCAGCAAGACAAATCAGCAATGCTGCAGCTGCGATAAAATATTTCATTTTGCCCCTCTTGGATGCGCCTGCAGATAGCTTTCAAGTATCATAACTGCGGCAACCTTATCTATAATTTCTTTTCTTTTGGAATGTTTCACTCCGGCTTCTTTCAGCTTTTCATGCGCTTCATGCGTGGTCATTGTTTCATCCCATGTTTCTATTGAAACCCCCTTGAAATTTTTTCTTTTCAAAAGTCCGGCAACCTTGTCTTTAAGCTCCAGTATTTTTTTTGCCATGGGTGTTGGCCGGCCTTCGTCATCATACGGCAGGCCAAAAACAAGAATTGCGACGTCGTTATCGCGCACAAACTGAAAAATTCTCGCCACATCGGCGCCTGTTCCTTTCCGCTCGAGAACTTCAAAAGGCTGCGTTAACATTCCGGACGGATCGGTAAGAGCCATTCCGATCCTTTTTTCACCGACATCCAAAGCGGCTATTCTCATAAGTAATTGTTGTTCCTCCTGCCATCTTGCTATCGCGCATGGAAGGCAAAGGTCAAGAAATTTTTGGCTCATTCTTAAACTAAAGAGATGAAGCATCGATAAAAAGTGATAAAACTACAATAAGATTCGATGATAATACGATGGTGAAGCGATAGAAGTTGATTGGGCAGCGATTACTTCATCAGTCCCCAAAGCATTTTGCTTATCTCACAAAGGGTTGATTTGAACGATTGCGAGTTATTCGTTAGCCCAAATGCCTGCATAAGATCAATACAGGCAGACACTTCAGCGAGCGAAGCTCGAGATACTTCGAAAAATCTTCTGCGTTCTGTTTGAGATCTTCTAGCATTGCCTTCAGCTAAGTTTAAAACAACAGAAGCCATTGCTCTTTTCAGTTGATCAGCCAGATACCCGAGTCCCCTCGGCCACTTGGCGCCCTCTTTGCATAACTCCTCT
>JACPAJ010000043.1 GCA_016180865.1 Deltaproteobacteria bacterium | reverse complement strand
CAAAAAAGACGCATGACCATATAAGGCAGATGAACGGATCTTTTGACCGCGTTGTAAAATCAATTTCACTCTTTAAAGAAGCTGGAATTAAGGTAGGCGTTTCAACGTCTGTTAATAAACTGAATTTTAACGAGCTTGATGAAATAAAAAATATTGTAGATAATTTGGGCGTTGATATCTGGCAGATACAGGTTGTGAATTCATTCGGCCGCGCAGGCGATAACAAAGGTTCGCTTGCGATTACGCAAAAGCAGCACAAGGAACTTGTAGATTATATTTATAAGTGTCAGCAGGAGCGAAAAGCCGGCAAACTTAAAGTAAGGCCCATGCCTGCAGATTCCATAGGTTATTGCCATACCGCCGCGATCGATGTCTGGGAAGATTGCGAGTGGGGCGGGTGCAATGCCGGCCGTTATGTTCTGGGGATTCAAAGCGATGGCAGCGTTTCCGGCTGCCTTTCTCTTCAGCATAAGAATTTTATAGTCGGAAACGTGCGCGAAAGAAAATTAAAAGACATTTGGGACGACGACAACTCCTTTTACTATTCCAGAAAATTCACTGTGGATAAACTTTGCGGTTCATGCGCCGGCTGCAGTGCGGGCTCGCAGTGCAAATCAGGCTGTCTTGCAATGGGATATTCACGCACGGGAGAACTTTATAATAATCCCTACTGCTATAAACATATTATAGAGAACGGCTTATGTTAAAAGGACTGGAAAAACTTTCGGTTTCTCAGAAATTTGTCGTGCTGGCTCTTGCGGCCGAGAAAATTTTAAAAGACCAGCCTGTTGTGTTCTATTACTTCGGCCCCCGCAGTCTGAAAAAACGGGCAGCGGATTTGGAAGGCGAAAAAATCGCCTCGGTAATCGATGAACTCCGAAATCTTGAAGAGGAAACCTGTTTGCTGGACGATTCAAGCCCTCTTTTCCGCAGAAGCTATTTAAGGTCTCAGATAAAATCTCTTTGGGCTTTTTTGCGCTATTCAGGCCTGAAATTGACAGGTGAAACTTTGACTTCCGCAGTAAATGAAGTAATTGGCGTTTCTGTTGTAAAGCCTTATGATTTAAACGAGGCAAAAAATAAGTTAAGGAAACTCCTTTCGGGTATCGGTTACAGCAGTTATGAGCAGTTTAAAAAAGAGCGCGCGAAAGGCTCCGGAGTTGTTAAAGATTCAGAAATAAGAAAAGATATAAAACTTTTAAAAGATTGCTGTGAAAACGATATTGTCCCGAATATTTTATTTGGAGACAGGCTGGTTAAAAAGCTTCGAAGCTCAAAGGTTGATATCTCAAAGCCGAAAAAGGGATATCCATCATGTTATTATATTTATAGGGGGCATGGGCTGGCCGACATGCGCCTGTCGGGTCAGCATAGATACGATAAGATCTCGGTCGTGCAATCGCTGATGCATGAGCTTTATCCCGGGCATCATTTTTTTTATCTCTATAGGGAACTGCTGTTTGAGATGGGTTTTCTGGGCGAAGAAGCGACTATCGACCTTCTTTACAGCGCCGAGACTCCTTTGAACGAGGGCATTGCAGAGGCTGCTTATGCCTACTTGGAGTCGCTTGACGCAGAACTGCTTAAATATATAAAAGTTGCGATGTTTCGCGAACAGTTCTGCAAAAAAGTTTTGTACAATGTCTGGTACAGGATGTACGTGGACGGCGATTTTGACCGGGCAAATGGATGCGATTACTTGATGTCTGAGGGCTTTATTGAAAACGAGAAAATAAAAGGATTGATGGAAATGATAGACAACTGGCGTGTCTATTATCCGGCATACACGATAGGCAGGGAGATTGTTTCAAACTATTTGGATGATACGGGGAAAAAAGGGCTTTATCATCTGTATCTGCCAAAACCTTTATCAATATTAGCAGAAAAAAATAATGAAAGGAGGGGGTATGAAGAAAAAAGCTGTGCGTCCATATTATGCAGTGATAGGTTAGTAGAATGATAGTAATTGGAAAGGAGAGGAATATGAAAAAGAAAGCAGTCAGACCAACTTACATGATCGCCTAGCGCGATTAAAACGGGGGCCCTTTAGAACCTAAAGGGCCCCTGTAAATTTTATGAAGAAACTTGGAAAAAATTACTGGCTTTTGTGGAGCGGATTTACGGTTTCAACGCTCGGCACTTATCTGACCCTCGTCATTATCAATCTCTACATCTATCAGGTTACGGGATCGCCCTTCATGGTCGGCCTTTTTCTCCTCTTCAAGCTGATTCCGGCCTTTTTCATGGGGAATTTAGCCGGCGTTCTGGCCGATAAATATGACAGGCGGTATTTGATTATTATCGCCGATATCACGCGAGCAATTCTGATATTTTCAGTCATTTTCTTAAAAGGGAATATTTATCCCCTTTACTTTATAATATTCGGAATCGCAATCTGCGACAGGCTTTATTCATCGTGTCTTGGCGGTTCTATTCCGAATATCGCGGAAAAAGAAAATATTTTGTCCGCAAATTCATATCTGTCCGCCGGCAGGACGATAGCTCTTGTAACAGGCCCCATGCTTGGCGGAATTTTTTCATCGATGAATGCTTACACGACTGCCTTTTCAATCGATGCCTCCACATATTTATTTTCGGCGCTGACAGTTGCAGTAATTAGCGTTAAATTTCAAAACGCTTCACAGGAGAGGCAGAAACTTTCCATGTGGAACGGTTTAAAAGAGAGCTATGGGTTTATTATCGCGAGATTCGGATTAATGAGCATTATGCTCATCCGCTGCCTTGATGCGTTCGGCTCAAGCGCGTTGAACGTGGGTTTCCCGATATTTTCAGGGCAGCTCAAGCAATTTACGCCCAGCATATGTTACGGCCTGCTTTATGTTGCGTTCGGCATAGGTGAAATGGTTGGTGCGCTTTACTTTGCCAAACTAACATTTGTCAGCGAGAAGCCGGCGGAAGTTATTATAGGATGGAGCACGCTTTTTATGGCGCTTTTTTTCGGCCTTTCGTTCAGTGGAACGACGGTCTATCACGCAATGTTTTTTATGTTTCTTTCGGCAATCATGGAAGGGGTTACCACCGTAAATTACAGCACCTATATACAAAACAGCCCTGATGAAATTCGCGGACGAATTGTCGGCACGTCTGAAACTCTCGTTTGGACCTCGATGGGAGTCGGCATGTTCATTTCAGGCCTCATAGCTGAAAGGGTAAATATCGTTTATGTCGTGCAGGTATTTGCGTCCTTGATAATCATAGGATGCGTGGTTCATTTAATCTACTGGTGGCGGAGGCTTGCATTGCCCCTCAATCACAATATCACAGCCCAACATGAATGACCGCTCTGTATTAAAAATAATCGATCGCTTAATGCTTCTTTTCCCAAGACTTCCAATCCAGTTTTTTCCTTCAGCTCCCAAAAGTTTTGGCGCGATAAAAACTATAAGATAGTCTACAAGCCCTGCATTTATCAGCTCAGTTTGGAGAACTCCTCCGCCTTCCACCAAAACCGACTGAAACCCGGCTTCTCCGAGCTCCGGCAGCAGTTTTTTAAGATTAACTTTTCTTTTTTGGCCTCCGACTATGATAGGGACCGGCTGTTTCCCCTTGTATCCCGGAAGCCTCACGTTCAGGCGCGGTTTGTCTTTTCTGTACGTTTCAGCTCCGACCATAATTACATCCGAAAATGATCTGAGGATGTGCGCGTATGTTAAAGAGCGCTTATTCGATATCCACTTTGAATTGCCCCTGAAATCCGCAATTTTTCCGTCAA
>JACPAJ010000042.1 GCA_016180865.1 Deltaproteobacteria bacterium | reverse complement strand
ATCTTAATTCTCAACGGTAACTTTTCTTCCATAGAATTAGAGACCAGGAGCGAAACCTGTTCACAGGAGGGAACAAACCTTCCCATGGCCTTAGCCAGACTTAATTTAGCATTCGACCAGAGAGACAATCTCTTTCTCATTTATCCTTCTTCCTAATACCTAACCATTCTTTCTCTAGACATCTCCTCAAAGACAATCTGGCTCTGTGGAGCAATACCCGTAGATTAGTCGGACTTAGTCCTAATTTGTTACAGATTTCCTCTGCTTTTATCTCCTCCATTTCCCGGAGGACAAAAGCTTGGGAATCACGAGCGGGAAGTTCTGAAAGGCAGAGTTCTAGAAATTTCCAAAACTCTTTTATCTCCACCGGGTCTGAACTATCTATTACCCATTCTTTCGGCCCCCGTCCACTTTTCCAGCTACCAGGCCCTGGCTCTGAATTCTTGAAGCTTTCCTCAAGATAATGGAGTTCCTGCTCTGAAGTTTCCAATCCAACCTCTGGCTTCGCCTTTCGGAACAACGGGATACGAAAAACCTTTAACATAAATTCCTTCGCCAAGCATATCGCGCGCAATATCGGATGCCAGTTTTGCGTCGCCAAGCATGATCGGGGTGATGGGGTGGACGCCTTCTTTAATTTTAAATCCTGTCTTAGCCATCTCGGAACGAAAATATTTTGTGTTGTCTTCAAGCTTATCGCGAAGAGCGGTTGTCTTTGAAAGCATTTTAAACACTTCAATCGAAACGGCCGTGATGACCGGAGCAAGTGTATTTGAAAACAGATACGGCCTTGACCTTTGGCGGAGGAGATCGATTATTTCTTTGCGCCCGGTTGTAAAACCTCCGCTCGCGCCGCCAAGCGCTTTACCGAGAGTCGATGTGATTACGTCGACTTTTTTCATTGCATTGCAATGTTCCGGAGTTCCCCTTCCCGTTTTGCCAATGAAACCCGTTGCATGGGAATCATCCACCATGACTATCGCTCCGTATTTTTCCGCGAGGGAGCATATCTGATCGACTTTTGCGATGTAACCGTCCATGGAAAAGACTCCGTCCGTTGCAACCATTTTAAGCCTGGCGCCCTGCGCATCCGCGTCTTTCAGCTGTTTTTCCAGATCGTTCATGTCGGAATTTAAATAACGAAAGCGCTTTGCTTTGCAAAGCCTGACTCCGTCGATGATCGAAGCGTGGTTAAGCTGGTCGGAAATTATCGCGTCCTGCTCGCCCAATAAGGTTTCAAAAAGGCCTCCGTTTGCGTCAAAGCAGGAGGAATATAAAATAGTGTCGTCTGTGCCGAAAAATCTGGACGTTGTCTCCTCAAGCTCCTTGTGAACCTCGGCTGTCCCGCAGATAAAGCGGACGCTGGCCATGCCGTAGCCGTATTTTTCAAGGGCTTTTTTGCCGGCTTCAATCAGCTCTTTGTTGTTGGCAAGGCCAAGATAGTTATTGGCGCAGAAGTTGATAACGTTTCCCTGTTTTACTTTAATATCGGCAGCTTGCGGGGATAAAATCGGCCATTCTTCTTTCCATAAACCGGCTTTACGGATGGATTTGAGTTCGGTTTCTAAGATGGGTTTTAGTCGGATGTACATAATATTCTCCGTCATTTTATTAATTCTATCATTTTTTCTATAAAAATTTTAGCATCATCCAAGAGTTTTTTGGCAGATTCATTTGTTATGGTCGAAGGGCTCATGTAATCGCCTTCTTGTCGGCGTTTGAAAGCATCGGAAAACATTTTATGAAATTCCTTTTGGAGCAGGCCTGTTTTTACAAAATGTTCGTGAAGAGCGGAGATTACCGCATTATGACTCGAAAAACTGAGATCTTTTGAAAGAAAGAGCGCTTCCGCGGCATAAAACATTGCATAATATGCGCGCGATGAGGCAAAATCATAGTCAGTATCGCTAAACAGGCGTTCTGCAACAGCCAGAGATCTTTTCGATTTTGTAATTAAATCCTGAATATTTTTATTCATGCCGCCACCTTTCCTTCTTTGCGGACATTAAGCATCAAAGGAGACATTCCAGTCAAGAATTCCTTTTCATCAACTAGAATGTATGAGAGAACAATAGGACGTCCGCTGTCAAATGTGACTTGATAGGCAATATCATCAATCTTAGCCTCATGCTTCCAGTGATTTTCGATTGCTTTCAGGACTATCAAGACATCTACATCGGAATTCTCCCTCGCGTCGCCTCTTGCATAAGAGCCGAAAAGGACAATGCGGCACAGGTTATTTCCAAACGCTTCTTTTAGTTTTTTTAAAAAATCTTCAAGCGTCTGCTTAACGATATTTGGTAACTGGCCGGCCTTTAGATTGGATTTTAGCCAAGCGTCAATAGCCTCTTTTTCAAACCGCCAGACGCGGCCGATTTTAGCGGCTGGAATTTTCCCCTCCTGGGCGAGCTTATAGACCATCATCGTGCTCAACTGCAAATATTTGGCAATATCTTGTACGGTCATCCAATTCATAATAATTGGTTATATTATATTATAATTGGTAATAATTGTCAAGGATGTGGTTTCAATATGATTTTTCCGGCTTGAATATTATCGGGTTTCAAAAGTTCCATCGCTGAAGCAATTTTTTCCAGCGCGAACGTGTGGGTGATGACCGGCTTTAAATCTATTCTGCCGGATTCCAGCAGGAAAGCCACCTGCGTCCATGTTTCAAACATCTTCCGGCCGACGATGGCATTCATTTTTATCCCTTTAAATATTATCTCTTCCGCAATATCCAGCTCGACCGGCTTGGAGGGTATTCCGAAAAACGTAAAAATTCCCCCGCGGCTGACAACTTTTAATCCCGCATGAATTGCTTTGGGAGAGCCGCTCATTTCAATTACGACATCCGCTCCATCGCCGCCTGTTGCGCCCATTATTATTTCGGAGGCATTTTCTGTGCGCGCGTCGATAACGATATCGGGATTCAAGCGCTTTAAAATATCAAGGCGATAGCTTTGCGCCCCGACCGCAAATATCTTTTCAGCTTTATACGCTCGTGCCACGATATTTGCGAACATTCCTGTCGGGCCGTCGCCGAATATGGCGATAGTTTTGCCGGCAACATCGCTTTCGGTCACCGCATAGACCGCGTTGCCAAGGGGCTCCTGCACGCTGGCGATTTCAGCCGGCAGCGAAGGGGCATTTTTAACGCAGCATATTTCGGGAAGAATGGCATATTCGGCAAAACAGCCGTCTGTATCGACGCCGAGGATTTTTAGATTTTTGCAGATATGCATCTGGCCCGACTTGCACTGTTTGCATGTGTGGCACGGAATGTGGGTTTCGGCGGAGATTCTGTCTCCCGGCCTTAGATGTTTCACCTTCGGGCCGGTTTCAACAACCTCGCCGCAGAATTCGTGGCCGAATATCAGAGGAGGCTTGATTCTTTTTTGCGCCCAGTTGTCCCAGTTGTAAATATGAACATCGGTTCCGCAGACGCTCGCTGCAAGAACTTTGCAAAGAACGGCATCGCCGCCGACTTTCGGAATCGGCACATCTACTATATCTGCGCCGGCCGACGGAGTTTGTTTTTTAACAGCCTTCATAAGTTGAGAGAAAGCTTAGTTAGTTTGCCACTGCAGGTCAACTGTTTTAAAAAACTGACCTCCCGCCATTGCTTTTTCATCTAAGCTTAACATAATACCTTTTATTAGACTCATTGAATGAGATGACGGCAAGGGTGGTTTGGGTATGTTCGCGCCAGACGCTACGCTTCGTAGGCCATGTACGGCTCGCCTCCGTTTGCCTGCGC
>JACPAJ010000106.1 GCA_016180865.1 Deltaproteobacteria bacterium | reverse complement strand
TTTCAACTTCCACGCCGGATGCCAAATCAAGCTTCATTAAAGCATCCACAGTCTGCTGCGTCGGCTCCAGAATATCCAGCAAGCGCTTGTGAGTCCTGATTTCAAACTGTTCGCGGGACTTCTTGTCCACATGCGGAGACCTAAGCACAGTGTATCTTTCGATCTTCGTAGGCAGAGGCACGGGTCCCGCGACAAAAGCGCCGGTCCTCTTTGCCGTATCGACAATCTCTTTAGAGGACTGATCCACCACCCTTGAGTCAAAGCCTTTCAATCTGATTCTTATTCTTTGTGCCTTATCATTTTCAGCCATAATTACTCCACAATTTCGATAACAACTCCCGCGCCGACCGTATGTCCGCCTTCGCGAATAGCAAATCTCAGTTCCTTCTCCATGGCAACAGGCGTAATCAATTCGATATCCATCTTTGTATTATCGCCCGGCATCACCATCTCAACCCCCGGCTGCAGAGTTACAATACCTGTCACGTCGGTTGTGCGGAAATAGAATTGAGGGCGGTATCCTTTGAAAAACGGCGTATGACGCCCGCCTTCATCTTTTGTCAGAACATAAACTTCGGCTTTAAATTTCTTATGAGGGGTAATCGTACCCGGTTTTGCCACCACCTGCCCGCGTTCGACATCTTCTTTCTTTGTTCCGCGCAGCAGCAATCCGACGTTATCACCGGCTTCGCCCTGATCTAGAAGTTTTCTAAACATCTCCACTCCGGTAACGATTGTCTTTTGGGTAGGCCTGATGCCAACAAGCTCAACTTCCTCGCCGACTTTAATAAGACCTCTGTCGACACGGCCTGTAACAACTGTGCCGCGGCCGGAAATGCTGAAGACATCTTCAATCGGCATTAAGAACGGCTTTTCTTTGGGCCTTTGAGGAGTAGGAATATAAGAATCAAGCGCTTCGAGAAGTTTCATTATGGAACCGGCGCCCACATCCGATTTATCTCCCTGTAATGCCTTCAGAGCGCTTCCGCGAACGATAGGAGTTTTATCGCCTGGAAATTCATATTTTGCCAGAAGATCTCTGACTTCCAATTCCACCAAATCCAGCAATTCGGGATCGTCAACGACATCAACTTTATTGAGATAAACGACAATAAACGGAACACCGACCTGCCTTGCGAGAAGAATATGTTCGCGCGTTTGAGGCATCGGGCCGTCGGCAGCGCTCACAACAAGTATTGCGCCATCCATTTGGGCCGCGCCGGTAATCATGTTTTTGATATAATCTGCGTGTCCGGGGCAATCGACGTGAGCATAGTGCCTCTTATCGCTCTGATACTCAACGTGAGATGTCGCGATTGTCAAAATCTTTGAATCATCGCGGCGTCCCTGCGACTCCGACGCTTTTGCAACCTGATCGTACGATATAAAAGTAGCCAGCCCTTTATCAGAGCAGACCTTTGTGATCGCAGCGGTCAGCGTTGTCTTGCCATGATCGATGTGACCGATGGTTCCGACATTAACATGCGGCTTACTTCTTACAAATTTTTCCTTTCCCATATTTTCCTCCCATTTTTATTTCTTAATAATCTCTTCTAATATATTTTTAGGCACCGGCTCATAATGAGAAAACTGCATCGTATAGGTAGCCCTGCCTTGTGTCACGGACCGCAAGCTTGTAGCATATCCAAACATTTTTGCAAGAGGTACTTGCGCGACCACAATGTGGCTTCCGGAGCGGATTTCCGAGCGCATGATCTTTCCGCGCCGCGAGCTTAAATCGCCGGTGACGGATCCGATGAATTCGTCCGGAGTAACGACTTCCATGCTCATTATAGGCTCCAAAAGTACCGGGTGCGCTTTTGCACACGCTTCTTTAAAACCCATCGATGCCGCTATTTTAAAAGCCATTTCGCTTGAGTCGACTTCATGATAGCTTCCGTCATAAACTGAAACTTTGACGTCTACGACAGGATACCCCGCCAATACGCCTGTGCTTAAAGCCTCTTCCAGCCCTTTTTTAGCTGCCGTGACATATTCGCGCGGGACCCTGCCTCCTTTTATATCGTCGATAAATTCAAATCCTTTTCCGCGCTCTCCCGGAGAAACTTTCAGGCAGACATGGCCGTATTGGCCGCGGCCGCCGGTTTGGCGGATATACTTGCCTTCGGCCTTGGATTCTACCGTTACGGTTTCACGATATGCCACCTGAGGCGCTCCGACATTTGCCGCAACTCCAAATTCGCGCATCATTCTATCAACTATGATTTCAAGATGAAGTTCTCCCATGCCGGAAATGATAGTCTGTCCGGTTTCAGTATCAACTTTCACTTTGAAAGATGGATCTTCCAGCGCAAGTTTCTGCAAAGCCGTATCCAGTTTGCCTTGATCGGCTTTGGTTTTCGGTTCGACGGCAACGGAAATAACCGGTACCGGAAATACCATCGTCTCCAGCAAAATCGGCCTTCCGCCATCGCAGAGCGTATCGCCGGTCGTGGTGTATTTCAACCCGACTGCGGCTGCAATGTCACCGGCCGTCACCTGCTTGACCTCTTCTCTTTTATTAGCATGCATTCTCACGAGTCTTCCGATACGTTCGTTCTTTCTCTTTATTGAGTTGTAAACTGCGACTCCGGATTCCAAGCATCCGGAATAAACTCTAATATAGGTAAGCTGCCCGACAAAAGGATCGGTCGCAATTTTAAAAGCTATGGCCGAAAGCTTATCCTCCGAAGAGGGCTTGCGAACTTCTTTTTTCTCCTTGTCGCTTTCCAGAACGCCTTCAATAGGCGGCCTGTCAAGAGGCGAAGGCAGAAGATTTACAACCGCATCCAGCATCTGCTGAACGCCTTTATTTTTGAAAGCCGCTCCGCAAAAAACCGGCGTTATTTTCATTGCAAGCGTCGATTTCCTGGCACACGCTAAAATTTCGGCTTCGGTGAGCGACTGGCCCTCCAGATATTTATTCAGCAGCGCATCGTCCGACTCCACAACAGCCTCGACAAGCTGTTCTCTCAAGTCTTCAGCTTCATCAGTATACTCTGCAGGAATTTCCGATTCCGCAACCGTCGAACCCATATCTTCTTCGCTGTAACGCAAAAGTTTCTTGCGTAGAACATCAATAATGCCTTCAAACTCATCTCCCGCCCCTACCGGAATTTGAAAACAAACAGGATGAGTATGAAGCCTTTCGCGCATCATTCTGACAACGCGTTTGAAATCAGCGCCGACTCTGTCCATCTTATTTACAAATGCGATCCTCGGCACATGATATTTATTTGCCTGCCGCCACACGGTTTCCGACTGAGGTTCCACGCCGCCGACAGCGCAAAAAACGCCGACGGCTCCGTCAAGAACGCGCAGCGATCTTTCGACCTCAATCGTAAAATCGACGTGTCCGGGGGTATCTATGATATTAATCTGGTGGTCTTTCCAGTTGCATGTCGTAGCGGCGGATGTGATTGTAATTCCGCGCTCCTGCTCCTGCTCCATCCAGTCCATGACAGCGGCGCCATTATGGACCTCGCCTATTTTATAAGTTTTTCCTGTATAGAACAGAATGCGCTCGCTCACGGTGGTTTTGCCCGCATCAATATGGGCCATAATGCCGATATTGCGCATTTTTTTTAATTTATCTGTTTCATTTATAGCCATATTCTTAAACCAAATAAAAAAATAGGCTGACTCGCCCTAAGGCCAATCAGCCGAGGGTACATCATTAATATAAGCGAAAAATATAAATTAAAATCTAAAGTGTGCGAAGGCCTTATTTGCTTCGGCCATTTTGTGCACATCTTCACGTTTCTTAACGGCGGTTCCTTTATTTTCAAACGCCTCGTTTATTTCCGCCGCAAGACGGGCTTGCATGGTCTTTTCTCCCCTGGCAGTTGCAGCCTGAATCAGCCAGCGAAGCCCAAGACTGATTCTCCTGTCGGTTCTCACTTCCGTCGGCACCTGATAATTGGCGCCGCCAACCCGTCTTGATTTCACTTCAACAAGCGGCTTGATATTTTCCAGCGCCTGCTTGAATATTTTAACAGGATCGTCTTTCTTCGCTTCCTGAATCACATCAAAAGTTCTGTAAACAATTCCTTCGGCGACAGACTTTTTTCCGCACTGCATAATCCTGTTGATAAACATTGAAACAAGTTTATCGCCGTATCTCGGATCGGGAGACACTTCTCTTTTCAACGATGCTCTTTTTCTTCTTGGCATAGATATTTATTTCGGCCGTTTTGCGCCGTATTTTGAACGGCTCTGTTTTCTTTTTTCAACACCCATCGCATCAAGCGTTCCGCGAACAAGATGATAACGAACGCCCGGCAAATCCTTAACGCGCCCGCCTCGGACGAGCACAACCGAATGTTCCTGAAGATTATGCCCTTCGCCCGGAATATAACTTGTCACTTCAATTCCGTTTGTGAGCCTCACTCTCGCAACTTTTCTAAGAGCGGAATTCGGTTTTTTTGGCGTGGTTGTGTAAACCCTGATGCACACGCCGCGCTTTTGCGGACACTCCTGCAAGGCCGGAGCAGTTTTTCTCCAGCTGACCTTGCTTCTTCCCTGATTCACTAACTGATTTATTGTCGGCATAATATTATTTCAAGCCATTTTCCAAAGCTGGCGTCTCCTAACAAAAAAACCAACCCAAGTCAAGCACTTACATAATAAAAAACTATACTCTCGCTTCTCCCAAAATAATCTGTTTATCAACGGATTCCTTTGCCTTCTCCGGCTCAGAAACGGCCCCTTCCTCTACTTTAATTTGAACATTTCTATATTTATTTAGTCCGGTGCCGGCGGGTATCGGCCTACCCATGATAACATTCTCTTTTAATCCGCGTAGATAGTCGATTCTGCCTTGCGAAGCAGCTTCTGTTAACACCTTTGTAGTCTCTTGAAAACTGGCCGCAGAAATGAAGCTTTCGGTGGAAAGAGCAGCCTTTGTAATACCCAATAAAATCGTTTCTGCAATAGCCGGTTTTCCGCCTTTTTTCTTGATGACTTCATTTGCATCGTCGAAAACGCCTTTTTCCACCTGTTCGTCAGCCAAAAAATTTGTGTCTCCCGGTTCTATTACACGGACATTTCTGAGCATTCTGCGAACGATGACTTCAATATGCTTATCATTAAGCCTCACTCCCTGCAGCCTGTAAACTTCCTGAACCTCGTCGACCAGATATTTCGCAAGCTCTTTTTCTCCCAAAACTTTTAAAATATCGTGAGGGTTTGAAGAACCATCCATTAAAGGTTCTCCCGCTTTAATATGATCGCCTTCATGCACGGTGATATGTTTGCCGCGTGGAATTAGGTATTCAACACCCTTTCCTACAGGCGGAGTAACAACCACTTTTCTTTTTCCTTTAGTGTCTTTGCCGAACGAAACAACACCGTCAATTTCGGATATAACGGCAAATTCTTTCGGCTTCCGCGCTTCAAAAAGCTCCGCAACGCGCGGCAATCCGCCTGTGATATCTTTGGTCTTCGTTGTTTCGCGGGGCATTTTTGCGATGACATCTCCGGCCTGAATAGCATCCCCTTCCGTAACAACTATATGCGCGCCGACCGGAAGCAGATACCTTGCTTCACGCTCTCCGCCCGGAATTTTCAGAGTCTTGCCGTCCGAATCTTTTATGGATATGCGCGGGCGGCTCGACGGATCTTTGGAAACTGTAATAACTTTCTGGGCAAGTCCGGTCACTTCATCCACCTGTTCGGTCATCGTCAAACCTTCGACGATATCGCCGAATTTGAGAATACCGGAAACTTCCGTAAGAATCGGAACTGTGTACGGATCCCATTCGGCAAGCAGCGCGCTGCCCGAAACTTTATCGCCTTCTTTCACAAGAAGAGTTGCGCCGTAATTTAATTTATATTTTTCGCGTTCGCGCCCGTTTTCATCAACAACACTGATTTCTCCATTGCGATTCATTACTACAAGCTTCTTTTCCCTGTTCAGCACCGTATGAAGATTGTGAAATTTAACCGCACCTTCATGGCGCGTTTCAAGAGTCGACTGCTCGGCGCGTCTGGACGCGGCTCCGCCGATATGGAACGTTCTCATTGTAAGCTGCGTTCCGGGCTCTCCGATGGACTGGGCGGCAATCACGCCAACCGCCTCCCCGATGCTTACCAACCGCCCTCTTGAAAGGTCGCGGCCGTAGCACTTTGCGCAAACGCCGACCCGCGTCTGGCATGTTAAAACCGATCTAATCTGCACTTTCTCGATGCCGGCTTCTTCGATCTTTGCAACATTTTCTTCGTCGATTTCCTGCCCGGCAGCGACCAGCACATCTCCGGTTATCGGGTCAAGAATATCTTTCAATGTAACGCGGCCTAAGATTCTATCTCCAAGAGGCTCGATCACCTCGCCGCCTTCTACAAGCGGGCTCATGATAATGCCGTCCAGAGTGCCGCAATCATCTTCCATTGTCGTGCAGTCCTGCACGATATCGACCAGCCTTCTGGTGAGATAACCGGAATTGGCGGTTTTTAAAGCCGTATCGGCCAAACCTTTACGGGCACCGTGCGTTGAAATAAAGTATTGCAGAACGTTCAGCCCTTCGCGGAAATTAGCTGTAATAGGCGTTTCAATAATTTCTCCGGAAGGCTTGGCCATCAGTCCGCGCATACCGGCAAGCTGCCTCATCTGCTGAGCGCTTCCCCTTGCGCCTGAATCCGCCATGATAAATATCGGGTTGAAACCGGCTTCGCCGCCGCCGCGCCCGCCTTTTATATCTTTCATCATTTCACCTGCAACCTGATCGGTCGTGCCGGCCCAGATATCAACCACTTTATTATATTTTTCGCCGGCTGTGATCAGACCATTCACATACTGGTCTTCAACCTCTTTCACCTCGGCGTAGGCTGAATCTATCATCTCCTGCTTTTTGGCAGGAATTTTCATATCATCTATGCAGATTGAAATTCCAGCGATGGTTGCAAATTTATAGCCGAATGTGCGGATATGATCTGCAAGAAGAACCGTCTCCTTGTCACCGCACATTCTATAACATTGGTCGATAAGATTTGCGATGGCCTTCTTGTCCATCACTTTATTCACATACTCCTCAAAATCTATGACTTTCGGGAAAATATCGTAGAGAAGAACTCTGCCAACCGTTGTATCGCGAAGCCTTCCCTGCAGCCTTACTTTTATTTTTGCCTGCAAATCGGCTTCTCCTTCATCGTAGGCAATCGACAATTCGGCCGGCGACGCAAAAATTCTACCTTCGCCTTTGGCAGACGGGCGTTCGCGCGTCATCCAATAGAGGCCCAAAACCATATCCTGTGTCGGGCCGATAATAGGTTTTCCGTTTGCGGGCGATAGAATATTATTTGTGGACATCATTAATACACGCGCTTCAACCTGAGATTCGACCGATAACGGAACATGGACGGCCATCTGATCGCCGTCGAAATCGGCGTTAAACGCCGTGCAGACAAGCGGATGAAGCTGAATGGCCTTGCCTTCAATCAGCACCGGCTCAAAGGCCTGAATGCCGAGCCTGTGAAGGGTCGGAGCGCGGTTAAGCATGACAGGATGCTCCTTAATGACCTCTTCAAGAGCATCCCACACTTCGGGCGTCTCTTTTTCTACCATTCTGCGGGCGCTCTTTATAGTGGAAACCAGCCCCCTGATCTCTAGCTTATGATATATAAAAGGTTTAAACAGTTCCAAAGCCATCTTCTTGGGAAGACCGCACTGGTGCAGCCTCAGCTCCGGTCCAACAACAATGACCGAACGGCCGGAATAATCGACGCGCTTTCCAAGAAGATTCTGCCGGAAACGGCCCTGCTTTCCCTTTAACATATCCGAAAGAGAACGGAGCGGCCTGCGGGACGGGCCCGTAAAAGGCCTTGCGCGCCGTCCATTATCGAACAGCGCATCCACAGATTCCTGCAGCATTCTCTTTTCGTTTCTTATGATGATGTCCGGCGCATTCAAATCAAGAAGCCTGCGCAGTCTATTATTGCGGTTGATGACTCTTCTGTACAAATCGTTAAGATCCGATGTCGCAAATCTTCCGCCGTCAAGAGGCACAAGCGGTCTCAAGTCCGGAGGCAATACCGGCACTACTTCAAGCATCATCCATTCCGGACGATTATTGGCGATTCTAAAGTTTTCGGCGAGTTTCAATCTCCTTGCCAGTTTTTTGCGGTTTGCTTCCGATTCCGATTTATGGAGCTCTTTTCTGAGTCTCTTTGAAAGCTCGTCAAGATCGATCTTCTTCAGAAGCTCCCTTACAATCTCTCCGCCGGTTCCGACTTTAAACACCGGCCCGTACTTTTCGAGCGCCTTTTGATATTTGTCTTCCGTCAATATTTCGCTTTCCTCTAATTCCGAAGAGCCCGGATCGGTGACTATATAAGCTTCGCAGTACAAGACCCTTTCAAGGTCTTTCAGCGTCACATTAAGCATTAAACCTAAACGAGACGGCAAGCTTTTTAAAAACCATATGTGCGCCACGGGAGATGCCAGAGTAATATGCCCCATCCGCTCTCTTCTGACTTTCGACTGAATGACTTCGACCCCGCACTTTTCGCAGACGATTCCTCTGTGCTTCATTCTCTTGTATTTTCCGCAGTTGCATTCGTAATCCTTCACAGGGCCGAATATTTTTGCGCAGAAAAGACCGTCCCGCTCCGGCTTAAAGGTTCTATAATTAATGGTTTCGGGTTTTTTGACCTCGCCGTGCGACCATTCTTTTATCCTTTCGGGTGAAGCGACTTTGATTTTCACCCCTATGTAGGAGAGCGGATCTTTCGGTTTTTCGAAAAAGCTGTATATATCTGCCATATTTTTATCTCCCTATTTTGCTTCAATCAATTCTGCATCCAGGCAAAGCGACTGCAGTTCCTTAATTAAAACATTAAATGATTCCGGCAGCCCCGGTTCCAGATTCAGATCGCCCTTGACAATAGCCTCATACATGCGCGTTCTGCCGATGACATCGTCCGATTTGACCGTTAAAAATTCCTGCAGCGTATTAGCCGCGCCGTATGCTTCCATAGCCCAGACTTCCATTTCTCCCAATCTCTGTCCTCCAAACTGGGCTTTTCCGCCGAGAGGCTGCTGCGTAACCAGAGAATACGGCCCTGTGGAACGAGCGTGAATTTTGTCTTCTACAAGGTGATGCAGCTTCATAACATAAAGCACGCCGACGGTAACAGCTTGAGCAAAAGGATCTCCCGTCCGGCCGTCAAAGAGTATCGTCTGTCCGTCTTCTGGAAGTTCAACCTGCTTGAGGCAGTCTTTTATTTCCGATTCCCTTGCGCCGTCAAACACCGGCGAATTCATATAAACACCGTGCTTTAAGGCGCCGGCAAGCTGCTTAATCTGCGCTTCCGTGGCCTTTTCAAGGAACTCTTCCATCGCCTCCGATTTGTAAGCCTTCTTGATGGCCTTCTCAAGGACTTCGCGGTTGAATTTTGTATCCACCATTTCCTGGATCTGCTCGCCAAAGCCTTTCGCCGCCCAGCCAAGATGGCATTCCAATATCTGTCCGACGTTCATACGCGATGGCACGCCCAAAGGGTTCAAAACAACGTCAACCGGCCTGCCATCTGCCATATAAGGCATGTCCTCTTCGGGAAGTATTCTTGAAATGACGCCTTTATTTCCGTGGCGGCCTGCCATTTTATCGCCGACCTGCAGCTTTCTCTTGATGGCAACATACACTTTAACCATTTTGATGACTCCGGGAGGAAGTTCGTCGCCCTTTTTAAGCTTGGTCATCTTTTGGTCATACATCATCTTTACAAGGTCTTCCTGCTCTTCGAGGCCTTCCAATATATCGGCAACCTCTTCTTCTATCTCATCTCCGCCGGAAACCGATATTTCTCCCCACTTTGCGATAGGCATTTTTTCCAGAGTTGCTTCTGTTATTCTTTTTCCGGAGGCAAGCAATACCGTCTCTTCGTCATCTGCCATGACTTTGGAAGACGAGGTTTTTCCAATCAGCAGCGCTTTCAACCTTTTTGCAGCTGTTTCACGGACCACTTTGAGTTCCGCCTCAAGATCCTTCTTGAGTTTGGCTGTTTCGCTGTCCACCGGCTCGGCTTCGCTTTCCAAATCTATCCCTTCCCTTGAAAATACCTGCGCATCGATAACTATGCCGACAACTCCCGGAGGAACCCGCAATGATGTGTCCTTAACATCGCCCGCTTTTTCTCCAAATATAGCGCGGAGAAGTTTTTCTTCGGGAGAAAGCTGCGTCTCCCCTTTCGGCGTAATTTTGCCGACCAATATATCGCCTGGTTTGACTTCAGCTCCGATGCAGACAATTCCGTCTTCATCTAGACTTAAAAGAGCTTCCTCCGCCACATTGGGAATATCGCGCGTGATATCCTCTTTGCCAAGCTTTGTATCGCGCGCAACACACTCAAACTCTTCAATGTGAATGGATGTGAAACTGTCATCTTTGACAACTCGTTCGGAAATCAGAATCGAATCTTCAAAATTATAGCCGCCCCACGGCATAAAAGCAACGAACATATTCTGCCCCAAGGCCAGTTCGCCCATGTCCGTTGCCGGACCGTCAGCTATAACATCTCCGGTTTTAACCTTATCGCCCGGAGCAACAATCGGCCTCTGGTTAATGCATGTATTCTGATTCGAGCGTTGATATTTAATCAGCTGATAAACATCTATATCCGAACCTTTCTTTTTCTTTTTATCCGAAACTTTTACTTTATCGGGTTTTACGATTATCTTGTTCGCATCTACGCTGAGCACCGTTCCATCGCGTTTTGCGACAACCGTAACGCCGGAATCGCGCGCAACAATCGATTCTATTCCGGTCCCAAGAAGCGGAGCCGATGCGCGAACCAGAGGAACGGCCTGCCTCTCCATGTTGGAACCCATCAAAGCCCTGTTGGCGTCGTCATTTTCCAAAAACGGAACAAGCGAAGCCGCTATGGAAACCAGCTGGTTCGGCGAAACATCCATCATCTGGACATCTTCGGCTCTCGATAATATAAATTCGCCCTTTTTGCGGCACTGAACTAGTTCGGTCGTAAATTCACCTTTTGCCGTCAGAGGCGCATTAGCCTGAGCAATAATATATTTTTCCTCTTCCAGTGCGGAACAATACGAAACCTCGTCCATAACGCGTCCGTGGACGACTTTTCTATACGGCGTTTCGATGAAGCCGTATTCATTAACTCTCGCATATGAAGAGAGGCTTGCTATCAAGCCGATATTCGGACCTTCGGGAGTTTCAATCGGGCAGATGCGGCCGTAATGAGTAAAGTGGACATCGCGCACTTCAAACCCTGCGCGGTCTCTGGTCAAGCCTCCCGGTCCCAGGGCCGAAAGCCTCCTTTTGTGCGTAATTTCAGAAAGAGGATTCGTCTGATCCATAAATTGCGATAACTGAGATGAGCTGAAAAATTCCTTCACTACCGCCATAACGGGCTTCGCATTGACAAGATCATGCGGCATTAAAGTATCGACCTCCTGCAGGCTCATTCTTTCCCGGATGGAACGCTCCATGCGGGCTAAACCCACGCGGAATTGATTTTCAAGAAGCTCTCCTACAGGCCTCACGCGCCTGTTGCCCAGGTGATCGATATCATCGACATCGCCTATCCCGTCTTTCAAATCAAGCAGATAGCGAACAACCGCAAGTATATCTTCTTTGCGGAGAGTTCCCATCTCAAGCGGCACATCAAATCCAAATTTATGATTAATTTTCAATCTGCCGACTTTGGATAAATCGTAAAGTTCGGGATTGTAAAAAAGGTTCTCGAAAAATCTAGTCGCCGTCTCAATCGTGACGGGATCCCCAGGACGCAAACGCTTGTATATTTCAATAATCGCGTCTTCAGTGGAACTCATCTTGTCTATAAGAAGAGTATTTCTTAGGTATCCGCCGACGTTTAATTCATCTATATATAATAGATCGAATTTGCCGATTTTTAGAGCGCCTATTTTTTCCAGCCTATCGGCAGTCAAAGGTTCATTAACGCCTGCCACGATTTCACCCGTTGCGGGATCCACAACATCATGCGCCAGGGCTCTTCCGATAATATCTTCCGCTTCAACGGGAACTTCGGAAAACTTGGATTTTTTCAGCTTTTCAATGGCTACCCTTGTGAATTTGCGCCCTTTCTTCACGATAACATCGCCGCTTGAATCTTTAATGTCCGCCGCAGCTTTTTGGTATATAAGAAGCTCCGGAACGAAATTTTTAAAGATTTTCTTTCCTTCAAGAGTGAAAGTTTCGCTTTTGTAAAAATAGTTTAAAATTTCTTCGACTGAAAGGCCGAGGGATCTAAGAAGAATAGTAACCGGCAGCTTTCTCCGGCGGTCGATTCTGACATAAAGGATATCTTTGGCATCGAATTCAAAATCGAGCCACGAGCCGCGGTAAGGAATCACGCGGGCCGAATAAAGGAGTTTTCCGGACGCATGAGTTTTTCCCTTGTCATGTTCGAAAAATATTCCGGGGGAGCGGTGGAGCTGGCTGACGATAACCCGCTCGGTTCCGTTTATAATAAATGTGCCGTTTTCCGTCATCAGAGGAATTTCGCCAAAATAGACTTCCTGTTCTTTCACGTCGCGAATTGTCTGGGCGCCCGTCTGTTCATTGGTATCCCATATAATGAGCCTTACAACCACTCTCATGGGTGCGGCGAATGTCATGCCTCTATTCCTGCATTCGGCGACATTATATTTGGGCTCGTCCAGATGATAACTGACAAATTCGAGTGAAGATGTCTGGTTGAAATCCTTGATCGGAAAAGAACTTTTGAATACCCCCTGCAGACCGGCATCAAGCCGTTCATTGGCGTGCGTTTCGGCCTGAACAAACTGCCTGAACGACTCTTTTTGGAGTTCGATCAGGTTGGGAATATCCATAACCTTCTTAATCCTGGAAAAATTCCTGCGAATACGGTGCAGTAACGATGTAGACATGTTAATATAGTTACAAAGCTTATTGAGTTGATGGGTTATGGATAAATATCCATAACCCATAACTCATGACTCATAACCCTTTTTATTTAATTTCTACTTTAGCGCCGGCTTTTTCTAATGCTGCCTTGATTTTGGCGGCATCTTCTTTATTAACGTTTTCTTTTACGGTCTTTGGAGCGCCTTCGGCCAGATCTTTAGCTTCCTTAAGCCCAAGACCGGGAATAACCGCACGAAGCTCTTTAATGACGTTTATTTTGTTTGCTCCCGAATCGGTCAGAATAACGTTGAATTCCGTCTTTTCTTCCGCTGCTGCAGCTCCCGGAGCTCCGCCAGCCGCCGCAACCGCAACCGGTGCCGCTGCCGAAACGCCGAACGTTTTTTCGAGCTCTTTTACGAGTTCTGAAACTTCTAAAAGGGTCATTCCTTTCAGCGTTTCAACGATCTGTTCTCTTGATACTGACATAACTTATGCCTCCTTGCCCGCCAAAGCTTTAGTGGCGGGCTGATTTTTCACCCCAAATACCTCCGAATCCGCTTCCGGCGGATACGGTTAAGTGGGCGGCCGTTTTAAACGGGCAATTAAGTGAATATTTAATTTAGTTCTTTTTCTCCTTTATAGCATTCAACACTGTTACAAGCTGCCTTGGAACCGCCGACAGCACGCCTACAAGATTAGAAGCAGGCGCATTCAATGTTCCAAGGAACTTTGCGAGCAATATCTCCCTGGACGGCAGCATAGAAATTTCTTCAAGCATCTTCGCAGTTAAAACCTTATTATCCATGAAGCCTGCCTTGACTTTGAGCTTCTCGTTCTCTTTGGCAAACGGAACTAAAACCTTTGCCGGCATTACAGGATCAACTTCACATGAAGCAAAGGCAACCGGGCCTTTTAAATATTCATCAAGCCCCTGAATTGAGAGCTGCTTCAGCGCCCTCTTAAAAAGCCTGTTTTTTATAACATTCACAGACGACTTTGAAGTGTGAAGCTTGCGCCTTAAATCTGTCATCTGGGAAACAGTCAGCCCCTTATACTCAGCCAGCACGAATGCTTTGGCCTTTTGCATCTTTGAAACCAGCTGATTCACCATTTCACTCTTTTGCGTTCGGTTCATAAAAATTATCCTTTCAAAAATTAAACTTTAATAGCGCTGACATTCATCCTGACTCCGGGGCTCATCGTGGAAGATACCGCCATGCTCCTTAAATAAGTCCCTTTTGCCGATGAAGGTTTTGCCTTTATAACCGCCTCCAGAAGCACGTTAAAATTATCTTTCAATTTGGCAGCTCCGAACGACCGCTTCCCTATCGGAGCGTGAATAATGCCGCTTTTTTCAACTCTGAATTCCACGCGGCCGGCTTTCGCTTCTTTAACAGCCTTGGCGACATCGAATGTGACTGTTCCAAGCTTTGGATTAGGCATCAGGCCCCTTGGCCCTAAGATTTTTCCAATTTTACTCACAACTCCCATTAAGTCCGGAGTTGCGATCGCCTTGTCAAAATCCATCCAGCCGTTTTTAATTTTTTCTACAAGATCATCCGCTCCGACTTCATTTGCGCCCGCATCACGCGCCTCTTTTTCCTTGTCTCCTTTGGCAAATACGATAACCCTCAAAGTTTTGCCAAGCCCGTGCGGAAGAGGTATCGCGCCGCGCACCATCTGATCCGATTGCTTCGGATCGACGCCAAGGCGTATGGCTACATCGACCGTTTCATCGAATTTCGCCTTTTCCATTTTATCCAGCACGGCAAAGGCCTCTTCGATGCTGTATTTTTTCTGCTTATCCACCAGCCCGCTGCTTTTTTTGTATTTTTTGGCAAACATAATTCTCCTTAAAAACGCTTAAGCGCTTATTTCAATCCCCATGCTTCTTGCTGTCCCTTCCACCTGGCGGATTGCAGAAGCAATATCTAAACAATTTAAATCGGCCAGTTTGATTTTTGCAATCTCTGCAACCTGCTTTTTTGTGACCTTTCCGACCTTTTCTTTATTGGGAACGCCCGATCCCTTTGCAACATTCGCTTCCTTCTTAAGCAGGACAGCAACGGGAGGCGTTTTTAAAATAAACGAAAACGTTCTATCCTGATAGACGGTGATGATGGCTGGAATTATCATTCCGGCCTGACTCTGGGTTTTTGCATTAAACTGCTTGCAAAATTCCATTATATTCACGCCGTGCTGCCCCAGAGCCGGGCCAACCGGAGGAGCAGGATTAGCAGCGCCTGCGGGGCACTGCAATTTAATTTGCGCTGTTATTTTTTTTGCCATATTTTCCTTTCATTTTATATTACACTTTCTCGACTTGCGTAAAATCGAGCTCAATGGGAGTTGACCTGCCGAATATGCTCACCATCACCCTTAATTTTCCCTTGCCTTCATTAACTTCATCTACAATCCCCGAAAAAGTCGCGAAAGGCCCGTTAACAACCCGGACATCTTCGCCCTTTTCAAATAAAATTTTAGGCTTCGGCTTAAGAGTTCCTTCTTCAATCTGTTTTGTTATCCTTCTCACCTCTTCTTCCGGAACCACCGGCGGATTCAAAGAGCCGCCCACAAAACCGGTTACTTTCGGCGTCCCCTTCACAACGTGCCATGTTTTTTCATTCAGCTCCATCTTCACCAGAATATAACCCGGGAAAAAATTCCGTTTCGAAGTTTTCTTCACGCCTTTTTTCATTTCGACAACATCTTCAGAGGGGATGAGGATTTCATCGAAAAGGCTTTCCATTTTGTTCTGCTTGATATTCTCCAAAAGCGCCTGTTTCGCCTTTTGCTCATACCCGGAATATGTGTGTACTACATACCAATTTTTAGCCATATAAATAACCTCTATCGATACAATAGTTTTACAACCGTCCCCCATAACGTATCAAAACCGAAAATAATCATAGAGCAGATTGCCACCATTATCGCTATCACCGCAGTCGATAGCAGCGTCTCCTTTTTAGGAGGCCACGTCACTTTTGCAAGCTCTGCCACAACCTCATTAAAAAAATCGCCGGCCTTCCGGTTCTTTTTTAAAACAAAAAAGACAGCGACCCCGGCGGCGGCTCCGATTAAATCAGCCGGAACAACCGGCCAGTCGGACGGAACCGGAAGCTTTAACAGCGTCCACGCGACATCTGCCGCCTGCCTCATAAACAGAAAAGCAACAACGCCCAAAACTACAAAACTGATATTAACCCATCGAGCATTATTCATACTTTATTCCTTTCAAGTCCAGTCAAAACAACCCTTTGCAGGGGAGACAGGGATTGAACCTGCAACCCCCGGTTTTGGAGACCGGTGCTCTGCCAATTGAGCTACTCCCCTATTTACTACTTCGTTTCCTTGTGCTCAGTATGTTTCCTGCAGTACGGGCAAAACTTTTTCATCACCAGCTTATCCGGTGTTTTAGTCTTATTCTTTGTTGTAGAATAATTCCTGTTTTTGCATTCGCTGCAGGCCAGTTGTATAATCGATCTCATAGTTTTATTCCATTATTTCCGTGACAACTCCTGCGCCTACGGTATGCCCGCCTTCGCGAATCGCGAAGCGGAGCTCCTTTTCAAGCGCTATCGGGGTTATCAGTTCGATATCCATTTTTGTATTATCGCCGGGCATTACCATCTCCACGCCGCTCGGCAAAGAGATAACGCCGGTCACATCGGTCGTTCTAAAATAAAATTGCGGCCTGTATCCTTTAAAAAAAGGAGTATGCCGGCCGCCCTCTTCTTTTGCCAGCACATAAACTTCCGCTCTAAATTTTTTGTGCGGCGTAATTGAACCGGGCTTTGAAATAACCTGCCCGCGTTCGACATCTTCGTTTCTTGTTCCGCGAAGAAGAAGACCCACATTATCGCCGGCCTCCCCCTGATCCAATAATTTCCTGAACATTTCAACGCCCGTCACGACAGTTTTCGTGGTCGGCCTGATGCCGACAATTTCAATCTCATCGCCGACATTTATCACGCCTCTTTCAACACGCCCCGTTGCAACGGTCCCTCTCCCGGATATGCTGAAAACATCTTCAATCGGCATTAAAAACGGCTTGTCTTTTGGCCTTTCTGGTTGCGGAATGTAAGTATCGAGAGCATCGACGAGCCTGAAAATAGAGCCCGCCGCTATTTCCGAAGCATCGCCCTGAAGGGCTTTCAGCGCGCTGCCTCTGATAATAGGCGTTTTATCGCCCGGAAAATCATACTTAGAAAGAAGATCTCTTATCTCCACTTCAACCAGATCGATAAGATCCGGATCATCCACCATATCGACCTTATTCAAATAAACTAAAACGTACGGAACCCCGACCTGCCTCGCAAGAAGAATATGCTCCCTTGTCTGGGGCATCGGACCGTCGGCGGCGCTTACAACCAATATCGCACCGTCCATTTGCGCAGCTCCGGTTATCATATTTTTTATATAATCCGCATGGCCCGGGCAATCGACATGGGCATAATGGCGGCTGTTGCTTTGATATTCCACATGAGCCGTGGCGATCGTTATTCCGCGTTCGCGCTCTTCCGGCGCCTTGTCGATCTGGTCAAACGGCGTGAAGGTCGCAAGATTTTTGGAAGCAAGCACTTTGGTTATAGCAGCTGTAAGCGTAGTTTTGCCGTGATCGATATGGCCGATCGTGCCAACGTTCACATGCGGCTTAGTTCTTATGAATTTTTCTTTCGCCATAATAAACAGCCGTTACTTCGCGGCCAGTTTTTTTATCTCTTCAAATAAAGCCTGAGATTCTGCTATCTGAGTCACAACGGACTCTAATAGCCCGGTCAGAACCTCTTCCAGCTGTGCGATATTTTTCTTCTTCAATCTCTTATCCGCTTTGGTAGCGCCGAGATTAAAATCATAACTCGCGCCGCCTTTTGCAAGGTGGAGAGAGAGCGAACTTTTCGCTTCCGTTTCTCCGGTTAAGAAGCCTTTTTTAGCGCCTGCAAAAAAATCGGTGACGTCCACGGACGTTTCAACTCCATCCGCGCCTTTTTTTGTTTCAACGTTGAAACCGCAGTTTTTAAAAACTGTTTTTACCGCTTCGCCGATTACCTCAAATGGGATTCCCTCCGTA